>JASFKF010000081.1:0-6770 GCA_050118775.1 Syntrophobacterales bacterium | reverse complement strand
TTGGGATGAGCCAGAGCTTGGGCTGGAGTAACGGATTCGAGTTGCTCCTTTGGTAAATTGAGAAAGGGGCCGCCCGAAGCGGTTAGCAGGATTCGTTTGAGATCTTCTCGTCTATGCCCCTCCAGGGCCTGGAATATGGCATTGTGCTCACTGTCCACCGGTAGCAGTGTTACCTTGTATTTTTGGACCTCTCCCATGACCAGGGCTCCGGCCATGACCAAGGTTTCCTTGTTGGCCAAGGCCACTTCTTTACCGGCCCGGATGGCACTAAGAGTAGGAATGAGACCTGCCGCTCCTACCATGGAGGAAAGTACCATGTCGGCATGGGTGTGACTGGCGAGTTCCTGGTAGCCTGTTGAACCGGCAAGGACCTCCACTCCGGTATCCCCTGGCAGGCGGCTGGCCAGATCGTTAGCCAATTCCTGGTCAAGGACAGCAGCAACCTCGGGTCGAAAGCGTTGGATTTGTTCGGTCAACAGATCGATGTTTCTCCCCGCCGCCAGGCCAACTACTTGAAAACGATCAGGGAATTGTTCAATTACTTGTAAGGCGTTGCGCCCGATTGAGCCGGTTGAGCCGAGAATCGCAATTCTTTTCAAGTTGTGTTTCTCCTTCCATATAAAAAGAATTAAGGAATTTAGGGATTCAGGAATACAGGGATTCAGAGATTGAAAAAAGAACTAAGTCCAATCTTTTAATTCCATAAATCCTTAATTCCTCAATTCTTTAATTCCTAAATTCCTTAATTTTCAAGCGAAGAAAACCACTCCATAGTAGGTCAAAGGAAAAGCGAAGATCAAACTGTCCAATCGGTCTAACAGACCGCCATGCCCGGGAAGTATGCTACTGGCATCCTTAACCTTACTTACCCGTTTAATCATTGATTCCATCAGGTCACCCATCTGGCCCACCGAAGCTATAACCAATCCTAAAGAGAGAAGAAAGCTGACACCGGATTCCCCTAGAGAAAGCAATAGCTTTCCCACCAGCAGAGAAGTCGCCAAAGAGCTCAAAAGGCCGCCAAGGGCACCTTCAACTGTTTTGCCAGGGCTGACAGCGGGCCAAAGTTTGTGCCGCCCCCAGCGGTGGCCAGCGTAGTAGGCTCCGGTGTCTCCAGCAAAAATGACAAAGAAAAGAAAGAAGATCCAGCGTCTCCCGGATGGCACCTGAAAAAGGAGCAGCACATGGCTGAGCAAAAAGGGGATGTAGAGCTGGGCAAAAACCATTGCTCCGAGAGATTGCAGGATAGCTTTCTGCTGGGCATAGAGCAGCAAATGGATGGTTAGGGCCACGAAAATTACAGCTACTGTGGCAGTACTCAGGCCGAGGACCCCTTTCCAGTATGTCGCCAGAGGCAGCAGCAGGCTTGTAGCCAGAGTTACAATTCGCACCCAGGACTTTGTCTCAGGTACCAGTAAGCTAAGCAGTTCCATCATCCCGCCCGCAGTTACCAGGACTACAAGAATCAGCAAGAGCCAGCCAGGTCCGAGAGCAATAATAATTGCCAATATTGGCAGAGCCACAGCTGCGGTCAGCCAGCGATGCAAATGCTGTTTGTCAACCATATTCTTCTCCATAACTTCGCCTCATAGAACCGACACCATAATATGAAATTTCCCTTGCATCAAGTCTGTTTTGAGATTAGCCGCAAAAGGAACCGAGACGAGCGAGGCGGCACGATATTACCGCTGCAGATAGAGTTCTGGGATCCACATAGAAAGAGAGGGGATGTAAGTTACCAGCAAAAGAACCACGATTGCAGCGAGCAAAAATGGAATCATGGCTCGGCTGATCCTCTCCAGGGAGATACCGGCTATGCCGCTGCTGACAAATAGGCAGACCCCTAAAGGGGGCGTGGTCAGACCAATGACGAGATTAAGGACCATGATAGCACCAAAGTGGATCGGGTCCAGGCCGATTTGCTTCGCCAGGGGCAGGAGAACGGGGGTCAAAATGATTAGCGAGGCAGTTGTTTCCATGAAGGTACCTACCAGCAGGAGAAAAAAATTAATTAAAATAAGAATCAACCAGCGACTGCTGATGCCTGCAGTGAAAAGTCCGATGACCTTTTGGGGAAGCTGCAAGGCGGCCACCAACCAACCAAAGATGGCAGCGTTGGCTATAATGAACATTATAACTGCAGTCACCAGCAGGCTTTCTTGCATTAGTGCCGGCAGCTGACGCCAGCTTAGTTCGTTGTAGACAAAGCGGCCCACAAAAAAAGCATACAATACTGAAACAGCCGCCGCTTCGGTGGGGGTGAAGATTCCCGCAAGAATTCCACCTAGAATAAAGGCTGGCATAAAAAGGGCTAATAGGGCGTCTTTTACTCCGAGGATAAGAGACCGCCAGGTAGCAGCTTCTCCCCGTGGTCTGGAACGACCCTGGGCCTGGCTGCTGCTGAAGTAGGCAACCGCCATAAGGGCCAGGCCGATCAGCAGGCCAGGGATAATCCCCGCCAAGAAAAGAGCGCCGATAGATTGTTCAGCAGAAACTCCGTAGATGATCATCGGTATGCTTGGCGGGATAATCGGTCCCATGGTAGAGGATGCAGCTGTGATGGCTGCAGAAAAATCAAGATCATAACCTTCCTCCTTCATGGCCGGAATTAGAACCGACCCGATGGCCGAGGTGTCGGCTACTGCTGCCCCGGTAACGCCGGCAAAGAACATGCTGGCCACCACATTAACGAGAGCGAGGCCGCTCCGAACATGGCCCACGAGGAGATTGGCGAAGTTAACCAACCTGCGGGTGATGCCACCGGCATTCATCAAGGCGCCGGCCAAAACGAAAAATGGCACAGCCAGCAAGGGAAAGGAGTCGGTCCCCTGGAACATCATGTGGGGAATGAGAAGCAGGGGGGTATCTCCCAGCTGGACTAGGCCTGCCAAGGCACTAATACCGATACAAAAGGCAATTGGAGTTCCAACTAACAAGAGAAAAATGAAGCTGACAGAAATGCTAAGCATCTGCCTCTCCCATGACTTCAGCTGGCAAGGGGCGAAATAAATCGAGCAACTGGTCCGCTGCATGTATGATCATGATAAGACAGCCAGCGGGAATAGCTAGGTAGACAAAGCCCATGGGAAGCCCCATGGCCGGTGAGTACTGTTTCATGTTAAAAAGAGCCAGTTCGGTACCCTTTAAGGTCGCGATAACCAGAAAGACCATGACACAGACAATAGTAAACAGTTGGACAGTCTTTCGAACTACAGGAGAGAACATTTCCACTACGGCCTGAACTCCCATGTGAGCCCTTCTTTTGAGAGCAATCCCTGCACCCAAGAAGGTAATCCAAACCAAACCATAGCGAGCAAATTCCTCGGACCATGTTAGGGCGGCCCCCAGGAGGTAGCGGCAAATTACCTGCAATACTACTACCAGTGTCATGGCTAATAGGACACCACAACACACAATTTCGCTGGTGCGATTGAGCCAATGACTTAGACGGGAGAGCATTGGAAACCTCTGCGCTGATTGAGGAATTAGGGAATTGGCGAATTGCAGCATTCAAAGGCCATAGCGAGGCCAGCCATGCCTCTTCTAATTCTCAAATCCCTTAATCCCTAAATTCCTCAATCACTCTTAGGGTGTATCCAAAATTTGCTGGATGAGGGCCTCTCCGAATCTCGACTGATATTTCTCATAGACAGGGGCCATGGCCTTTCGGAAAAGGCTACGATCCGGGCGGGTCACCCGCATACCGAGAGTTTCAAGTTTCTTCAAGGTTTCAGCTTCATTTTGCCGAATGACTTCCTTCTCATAGCGGCCAGCAACTTGAGCGGCTTCCAGGAAGATTTTCTGGTCTGATGGCGACAGACTCTCGAATTTCTTGAGGTTCATGAGCAGCAGGGCCGGGGAGTAAAAATGCGCTGTAATAGCCAGATTTTCCTGGAAATCGTAAATGCCGTGAGTATAGATAATGTTTATGGGGTTCTCCTGGCCGTCAATGGTGCCCTGTTTTAGGGCGGTAAGTGCCTCTCCCCAAGCCATTGGAGTGGGGTTGGCACCCAAAAAGCGGAAAGATTCCAGGTGTACCTCATTTTCCATGGTGCGGATTATAAGGCCACGGCAGTCCTCGGGCTGAATAACTGGTCTCCGGTTGTTGGTAAGGTTGCGGAAGCCGTTTTCCCAGAAAGCAAGCCCCTGGATACTGGCTTTTTGCAAGCTGGCCAGGAGGGTTTTGCCAATGGGACCCTCGAAGACATGATCAACATGCTGGGTGTTGCGGAAAAGAAATGGCAGGTCAACCACAAGCATCTCGGGTACAAAGCCTCCGAGAGGACCTGTGGAAGTAACGACTAAATCAATGGTGCCAATCTGCAATTGCTCTACCAGTGACCGTTCACTGCCGAGTTGTTTGTTGGGAAAAATTTGAATTTCGAATCGGTCACCCGCTAACTCGGTTAAGATCTCGACAAATTTCTCGGCACCAAGGTGATAGGGTGCGGTGGTGCTCACTGCATGGGCAAGCTTGAACGTCTGGGTGGCTGCCTTGGCTGTTTGGAGCCCAAGGACCAAACAGCAGATGGTCAACCCCACAATGATTCGTTTCATTTGCTAGTCCTCCATTGCTTTAAAGTTTTACCGAATGTGCACTCCTGCCACTGAAGGTTGGCGGGTGGTGCCGTCAATTAAAAGCTTCTACACCTCCTTTTCTTTTTGTTCTCCGGTTTTACCAAATCTTCTTTCGCGCCGCTGATAGTCGGCGAGTGCTTCCATTAGTTCGGGCTCGCGGAAGTCGGGCCAGTATACTGGACTCACATAAAGCTCAGTATAGGCCATTTGCCAAAGGAGAAAGTTGCTTATCCGTTGCTCACCGCTGGTGCGAATGAGGAGGTCCGGATCCGGCATGTCTGCAGTAAAGAGATTATTGGAAAATATCGCTTCATCTATTTCCCCAGGTTGCAGCTCCTTTTCCAGGCAGCTAGCCGCCAGCTTCTGCGCAGCTCGGACTATTTCGCTTCTGCCGCTGTAACTGAGAGCTAGATTGAGGATCATATCACGGTTTGCCTCAGTTTTCTCCATAGTTTCAACAAGAAGACGGTGAACGCTTTTAGGCAATTCTTGGATGTCCCCTATGGCATTGAGTCGGATGGAGTTCTCCAGCATCTCTTTAAGCTCAGATTTGAGATATCTGCTTAAAAGTTGCCAAAGGGCCTGAACCTCGCGAGAAGGACGCTGCCAGTTTTCTTTGGAGAAAGCGTAAAGGGTAAGCACTGGAATGCCAATTTTGCGGCAGGATCGGACTATGACTCGCACTGACTCAGCTCCGGCACGATGGCCCTCGATACGGCTGAGATTGCGCTCTTTGGCCCAACGGCCATTGCCATCCATGATGATGGCCAAGTGCCGGGGCAGGTTTTCAAGAGTAACCCTTTCCGAGGCAGTTTGGTCGGGAATTGTATTTTTTTTTGACAGATTAGGATTAGTAACCATTACTCATCTATTTCTGTCATTAGACCTGGGGGAAGAGGGTTTAATCCCAGTTTAAATTTCGAGTATTTCTTTTTCTTTGGCCGTGCACAATTCGTCCACCTGAGCAATGAAGTCGTCGGTTATTTTCTGAACTTCATCCTGAGAGCGGTATAGGTCGTCTTCGGTTATCTCTTTTTCCATTTTGAGATCTTTCAGCATGTCGTTGGCATCACGACGAATGTTTCTAATGGCGACCTTGTTGTCTTCAGACATTTTGCGTGCAACTTTTACCAACTCTTTTCTCCGTTCCTCGGTTAAGGGAGGTATGGCGATGCGAATTACTTTGCCATCGTTCATTGGGGTTAGACCTAGTTCTGATTTCAAAATTGCCTTTTCGATATCGCCGATTGCCGTCTTGTCCCACGGTTGAATGACTATGAGGCGAGGTTCAGGAATCGCTAGTGAGGCCATCTGGTTCAGGGGGGTTGGCGTGTCGTAATAAGAGACCCGAATTCCATCCAGTAAAGAAACGGAGGCCCTGCCTGTGCGCAGTCGGCTATATTCTCGTTTAAGAGACTCTATAGACTTTCCCATCCGTTCCTTCAAGTCTTCAAATATCTCGTCAACCATTATCCTCTCCCTTCACAATAGTACCGACCGGTTCACCCATAACAACCTTTTTTATGGAACCCGGTTTTGTGAGGTTGAAGACGATTACCGGCATATTATTGTCCATAGCCAAAGAAATCGCGGTGGCATCCATTACCTTGAGTTGCCTTTGCAAGACTTCCAGATAAGTAAGACTGTCTATTTTTTGAATACCGGGTGTGGTCTCCGGATCGGCTGGATAGACTCCGTCTACCTTGGTGGCTTTAAGGAGAACTTCGGCGTGGATCTCCATGGCGCGCAATGCAGCAGCGGTATCCGTGGTGAAGTAGGGATTGCCGGTTCCCGCAGCAAAGATTACGATGCGGCCTTTCTCCAAGTGGCGAACCGCTCTGCGACGAATGTATGGCTCTGCCACCTCTCGCATGGTAATGGCAGATTGTACCCGGGTTTGTGCTCCCAATCTCTCCAGGGCGTCTTGCAGGGCCAAAGCGTTGATAACTGTGGCCAGCATTCCCATGTAGTCGGCAGAGGCCCGGTCCATGCCGTAAGAAGTAGCAGACAAGCCACGAAAGATGTTGCCGCCGCCGATAACCACGGCGACTTCAACCCCCAAGCGATCTACGTCAAAAATGTCATCAGCAACCTTGGCTATAACCTCAGGCACGATGCCGAAAGAGGCATCTCCCATTAGAGCCTCACCGCTGATCTTAAGAAGTATCCGCTTGTATTTAGCCTCAGACATG
>JASFKF010000080.1:0-6772 GCA_050118775.1 Syntrophobacterales bacterium | reverse complement strand
CCACATCCTGGTTAGGTCCTGCATTTGCAACTGGTGGATCGTTTACAAACACTACATTGACAATAGCAGTGTCCTTGTCAGAGAAAAAGCCATAATAATACCTATAATAAATTACTGTTAACTGGAAGGTTAGGGATGCCCCTTCTGGTGCAACAATGGGTGCAATGAAGCTTGCTTTTGCCTTATTTGCATCCTTAAGAGTTACACTTGGGCTTCCGTCAGTCTGTTGCCAGAAATAAGAAATAATAAAACCAGGGACCGTGGAGTTGGATCCATCCAGGATTACTGTGTCGGCCTCATTAACCGTTTGATCTGGTCCGGCATCAGCCCCTGCAAGAACCCGTGAGGCTACCGCAGTCTGCAAGAAAAGTATAAAAAACAATGCAACGAAAAAAGAAATTTTCGCATGCATAGTAATCTCAAATCCAGTTTTATGTAGTAGAGTTAGGTAATCAATGGCCAATAATGGACAAACTTATACAACAAATTGGAATTATTTTACTTTATTTGGTAGGTCTGGGCGGTTCTGTGAATATTATAGGCAAAATCCATGCCTAAAGGAAGGAGCAGCCATTAGTAGGATAAACAAAATTGTTAAAGGTATGGAAATTCTTTTCATAAGCCTATTCTCGCCTGTTGGACCGAGTACACAAGTAACCATATTTCCAAGTGCACAATGAATGCCAAAGATTTAAAATGCAAAATATGATTTGGTTATATGTAATTCGCAGTCCAGGGGACGAGCCTGGACTTCCTATCACAAAGCCTAACTCAACACTTGAATCCTTTAAGTATGCTTAGTACATTTTGACTACTACAAACTGACTGATAGATCTAACTTAGATAGGTTTACATTCAGAGAGTCGCAAAAAGGACTCCGCACCCAGCCTTTGGTGCAGGATAAGCATAATAGAGATTAATATTCTCGTCGATCGACCCGAGACAGGGCTAAGGTGTAGATCTAGACAGATCACTGAAACCGGAGTTAAAATTTTGAAGCAGATTTGTATAATAAGGACTAACTAAAGAATCTTTGGTCTCAAGAAAAGATGATGAGATAATTTGTTTAATGTTCCTAGTAAGAAAATGTTAGCGCACAGAATGCCTAGGATAGGATGGGAGAAAAAAGTCTCGTTGTCAGATGAATTGGTTTTATTTTTTGAGAATATATCTTCGAATGATTGAAAGATCAACACTATGAAGGCAGATAATAATACGCTTATTTCATTATGTAGAAGGGATTATTACGGCCAAATCCTTCACGGACAATACAGTAAAAAGTTAAAGCGAAGGGTTGCGGAATGTATTTTGATTTTTCGGGAATTTGATAGGATCGGTACATTGGCAATTCCCTATATTGCTGCCTGGCATGAAGAAGAGAAAGTGATCTGGTATGAATTTGTGAGTAGACGCTTTGCCCGTATTTTGGGGACTGAATATTCGGAAGCCGCTGAGACATTTCGTAATAGCATCCTCGAACGACGCATATACAAATCTCTTGAAACTGATTGGAGTGTTAAGGAAGAAGTTCTCAGTAATCTGGAACTTGAAGGGTCCAGAAGAAAGCTGCGCAAAGAGGTTAAGGATAGAGGAATCGTTGAGGCTGTTTACAAAAGCTCCACTCATAGTGGCGAAGTCTATTGGTTCAAAGATCAGGCGACTGTTGAGTCTTTTGAGGAAGATCGAATCAGCCTTTCTTTAGGCTATCTGACACTTGTTTCCAACGAGATGGAGGCCGATGATGCCCGAAAACGTGCAGAGGAGGAGCTGAGAAAAAGTGAGGAGAAATTCCGTAACCTTGCCATCCACGACGATCTAACCGGCCTTTATAACACGCGATACCTTTATAAGGCATTGGACGAACTGATTGAGCATAGTTATGCTAATAGCCAAGCGTTTTCACTCATCTTCATGGACCTTGATAACTTCAAGCAAGTGGTGGACACTTACGGCCATCTTAATGCCAGCAAGGCCATTCAGGAAGTAGGCTCTACAATCAAGTGTGTTCTTTCAGAACCTGCTTACTGTGTAGCGTACGCCGGGGATGAGTTTATCGCAGTATTGCCCGGCTTCAGCAAAATCCAGGCCTTAAAAGTGGCTAAAACCATCCAATCACAAATGAGACAAACGGTCTATCTTGCCGAGCAGGGATATCAAGTCAGTATTCGGGCAAGTTTCGGAGTCGCTACTTTTCCCGACGACGGCACTAACCAGACCGAACTGCTCGCATTTGCAGACCAAGAAATGTTCAACATGAAGGAAAAGAAGTCAGACGTCCAATGCAATGACAATGAAGTTGTGTATAATGGCTCGCGCTTTATGAGAACTTCCGAAGAAAATCAAGAGGTTATAAATCCTCCGGTTTCAAAACAGATCCAACATAGCAGCATTTTTCGAAGAACTGATCTATGCGATGGAAATACAAAAGAGAGTGGGGTTGAGCAAGGAAGCGACCAATCTGTGGTATTACACGTTGAAGCTGATTCGTATCCGAAGATCAGACTACATTTTAGAGAAAAGCGTGGTGACAAACACGATGAGCTGAAAATAGATGTTTCATTACCGAAAAAGTTTTGGGTCAATTTGTCAGATGTTTGTAGACAGACGACTGATAGCCTGGATTCCTATAGTTCGGGAACACTGAGAAAGGCACTGAACTGGATGTCTCAAAGGATTATGGCTGAAATCGAACTGGAGGATAAACGAATACTAAACAAAGAAGAGTATGAGATTCTTGCTGATACGGCCGCTCAAATTTTTAACAGAGCGGATTTGGATAAGGCCCGAAAAGGTCAAATGATTCACGATTTGGCTTGTCGATTAAAATTGAGATTGTAGATAGGACTAATGTGTTACCTTATAACCCATTTAATCTAAATCTGTCTCACATTGAGATTGCAGTTGAATTTGACAAGCTTTTTCGTGAATCAGCTGGCCCTTTCGCACTCTATCCAAATCTGCTCTATTGCTGGTTGCCTCAACGAAATCCAAAAACGACTCATAAGATTCTTTGTACCTCAACCTTTTATCTTCAGCGTCAATTTCCGCCATGATCCTGGCGGCCATTAAAGTTAGTACCTTTCTCATCTTTGGCGAACTAAATGCACCCATACCATGGCCGATTTCGTCACAAGTCTTAGCTATATTCTCCCAGAGTTCCTTTGGGAATGAAACATCAGTTTCCAATGCATCCTGCTTGTATTCACTCTGTTGTTTCCAATGGATTTTAATCATAGGATACATTTTAGGCCTAATCTCAATTCCTACTGACCGGTTGTTTTTCTCTGGCATCTTACTCTCCTCACTGATCTTTTGTTCAAGGTCAGTTTTAGACTTTAACCCCTCCCTTTTGAGATGAGTCGAAACATGTTCAGAGATCAGTTTTCGGGCTTCACTGGAAAGTTTTGTAAACTGAACTCCCATATTAAGAGAAAAAGTCTGATTATCAAGTTTTTCGATATCGTGGCGAGTTACCTTGGCACCGATCGACAGCCTAGACATCGAGGGATGGACATGGGATTTCGAGAACAGTAATTCTTCACCGGGTTTTAAAGGCTTCTGTATACATATCAAAGCGCCACCAGCACTAATATTTTTCGTTACCCCTGCGATAGGTTCCTGAGGGGTGTTTATGATGACCGGCCAGTTGGCTTTGACTCTGGGGTGTTGGCGGTTTTCTTTAGACATGGAATGTCTCGCCGCTCAAAAATTTGGATGCGCAATATTAGGAACGTGAACTGTTCCCAGAGTACGACAAAGAAGTGGACTGTGTCAAATCAGATACAGTTTTAAGGGCAACCAGGGACTGGGAGCAGATTTTAAATCCCTTAATTCACAGTTTTGGCTCTAGGAAAGATACTACTACATGTGGGCTCGGCCCAGAAAGGGCAAGAGTGGAGAGTATGTAATCTGCATTGCGTGGTGTCAGTATGGACTTCAGATCATTATCTAAAGGCGGCTATGGCTTATTTGCTCCCTTTTTCAAAGCAAGCTTGTCGTAGATGAGTCTATAGGAAACATAGTACTTGTAAATGTTGCTCACATACTGAACCGTTTCACGGCCAATCCGTTTGGCAGCTACAATTTCAACATTGCGAAACCAGACATTGGGATCAAGACCCATCTCGCGGGCCTCCTCGCGGAGCTTAGCAACTTTGGCTGGCCCCGCATTGTAGCTGGCAAGAGCAAAGGCCCTCTTGTTTAATATATCCATTGGCTCCTTTTCATAATACCGGTCGTTAAGGAAACGGAGATACTTTACCCCGGCATGGATATTGTTTTCCATCTTTTCGATATTGTGGATACCCACATTTGGATCCGCGGCAGTGCTCGGTAACATTTGCATAACTCCAATGGCACCTGACGGACTGCGCTTGCTCTGGTCGATACGGGATTCCTGATAGGCCAAAGCGGCCACGACTAGCCAATCGAAATCATATTTTCCAGCGTATTTCTTGAACAATTCAACGGCTACTTTAAACCTCTCCACCTCCTCTTCAGCGAGAGCATTTCGCACCCATTTGGTATTCTTCATATAACGTTTAAAAAGCACATTGCCCATCAAGGTCCCTTTTTTGTGTTTCTTCATAAAACCGTTGATGACTTCCTTTAGCTTGGGGCTGTTTTTTCGAACCGCCCAGGCGATCTGACCACCTTCTCTGACCTTGATATCAGGGTGAAGAGTGAGGTCTGTGAAAATCTGCTTCCAAAACTCTCCTTTGTGGCTGTCAATGATGATCATTGGAATCAGGTTGGCGTTCATCATTTCTAGAAGATCTTCATCCTCCAGGTATTCATCGGCCTGCACGAGCTTCATCGGCTTCTTTTCTGCCTTTTTGAACCTGGCATTGAGACTCTGAAGGCTGGCGTAGTAGCTGCTGGAAGCTCTGGCGTATATCTCTTTGCCGCTCAGGTCTTCAACCGTCTTTACCTGAGGCGCTGTTGGACCAGTTACGAGAATTTCATTTACCCCCTTGAAATAGGGATCTGAAAAATCAACCTGGTCCAGTCGCTCTGGTGTAATGGTGAGATTGCCTGCTGCAATATCGCCTAATCCTTTTATCAAATTGGGCAGAAGTCTATCCCTTTTGGTGGGAATGACGAGCAAGCGAACCTTCAAGTGTCTTTTTTTGAGCTGCTTATTGATGTATTTCTCAAACTCCTTCAAAAGCTCATACTCGAGACCACGTTGATCGGCTCCGTCCAGGAAGTAGAAAGTCTTGCTGTAGGGTACCAAAGCCCGAATGAGATGTCTTTCAACAATCCCATCAAAATCACCAGACCATTCTTGATCAAGCTTTAAAACAGATTTAACGTCCTGCGCCTCCGTCAAGTCTGCAGCAACAAAAAAGATGAGAAATAGCGCAGCAAATAGACTGGTCACGGTCACTATACGACTATTCATTCCGCCACCTCCATGTAGGTTTTACGGTCCACTTGCCAGGGCAAGTTTACCTGGCAAAGTGCATGGTTCTATCTTATACAAGTTATGGAAACTAGCAGTTCATTGTTTGATTACGATTACTAGAACTTGATGGGAGGAATCAATTAGGGTGCGTAAGTTTGTGACTTCATGATATTAGGATTGTAGATTATAATTTTCTCAAAATATATAGTAGAGATATTTAATCACTAACCACTCAGATAGGGAACCTTAGACAGAAGTATTTACACGAGCAGCCTCATAGAGGTATGCTCCTATGTAGCCTTTTCTATCGCCATTTTTAGCCCCGACAAGTCAAATGATTTGACGACGTAGTAGTCAGCGGCAATGGACTTCTGATCATATTTGTAAGTATCGTAAGCAGTACATAAGATGACCGGCAGGTCGTGGTAGAGATTGCGGATCTCCTGCAGAAGTTCTAAACCGTTGTAGTCCGCAAGTCTGATGTCTAGAACAACCGCTTCAGGTTGGAAAGAGTCGATAGTCTTAAGAAGATTATACCCCGAAGCCGCACTGAGGACATTGTGACCCTCCTCAGAAAGTTCCTCAGTGTAGAGTCGGCGGATGTACTCCTCATCATCTACCAGAAGGATTCTAGCCATGGTTTAACTTCCTTCCTAACGTAATAAAGGTTCGTTAGGCTCTATTCGAGATTAATTATTCTCTAAATGTGCAGGCTCGATTCTTGGCCAGCAAAAGAAGGGGTTTGCAAAATGAGAAAGCGAGAACGGTCTTGAGCCTATCGGCCATTCTATATTTAACTCTTGCATTACTCAAATGCGGTGAGCCCTGATAAATGGATTCCACCTATAGGGGTTATTTAGAAAGAGGAAGCCTTCAGAAAATATAAGCGATTTTGTTGATAAACCTGTAACACATGGAAATATTTCTGTCTCTGGTTATGCATAAGAAATGGGAAAAATATGCTTATGATAAACATGTTAACTTCCTGACGGTTAAACCGGTACCTTGGTTTTCTTCTGTTTTCTCTAGATTTCGTACAAAATCGCATTTTTCTATTATCCCATTGCTAGTATGGGTGAGAAGCCGCTTTTTGAAAAACCTTTGATCTATCTGACTATGTAGTTTATATATTACTCATATAGCTTTATTTCCAAGATTCTGCCTTTATTCTCTCTATAAGCAATTCCGCTACATTCGTAGTTGATATAAAAGAGATCAAGTCACATAACGTCTGCGGGGCTATAGTCTCGATATAGGAGACGAGAAATTGCTATGAGTGATCAGACGAGAGATAAAAAGGGCATTTCCCTTTCCACACAAATCCTCATTGGTTTAACGCTTGGGCTTATCGTCGGATTATTTTTC
>JASFKF010000079.1:0-6840 GCA_050118775.1 Syntrophobacterales bacterium | reverse complement strand
GTGGGTGAGCGGACCCGCAGACCTGGCACCGCCAGAGTGGAACTGGGGTTACAACCGGATGACCACGGTCAAGGGTCTGTTCACCGCCGGTGACGGGGTAGGCTGTTCTGCTCACAAATTCTCCTCCGGCTCCCACGCCGAGGGCCGCATCGCCGGTAAGGCCGCCGTCAAGTTTCTGGTGGAAAACCCCGGGGATGTGAACCTGGATACAGGCAAGTTCGAGGAGATCAAAGCCGAGATCCTCAAGCCCTTGAAGACCTACGAAGAGGGTAAGGGATATACGGTAACAGACGACATTACTCCCAATTACATCCGGCCCAAGATGTTCTTGTTCCGCTTGAACAAGATCATGGACGAGTACGCCGGAGGTACCTCCATGTGGTACACCACCAACAAGGCCATGCTGGAGCGGGCCCTGGAGGAGCTCAGGATGCTCTACGAGGACTCCAAGTTTCTGGGTGCCTCAGATCTCCATGAGTTGATGCGGGCCTGGGAGAACTACCATCGTCTGTGGACCTCCGAGTGTCACGTGCGGCACCTCATGTTCCGCGAGGAGACCCGTTACCCGGGTTACTACTACCGCGCTGACTTCAAAGAGGTTCTTGACGAGGCCAACTGGAAGGTTTTCACCATCTCCAAATGGGATCCCGCCACTAGAAAGTGGTCTATTCGCAAGGAGCCCGTAAAGGAGTGGTTGACCTAACCTGACCACCTGATTGATCCTGCTCCAGGCGCCGTTGCGGCGCCTGGAGCAATTTTCTGTTTATTCCTTTCAACTGCTGCATAGTCTGTCCTTAAACCTGGGCTGATTTGTAGTAAAGGCTGAATAGGTTCCAAGAATCTGAACCCTATGGTGATTGCCCGGCAATAAGGCGATAGATACAGTACTGGAAAGTTGTGGCGGCGACAGGCTCATGTGCGCCGGGCAACCCCCATAGGGTTTAGCTCGCGTTATTCGCAAACCGTCAACTGTGGCCACAGATATGAGCGTCCTGGCGGACGTCCTCGGGTTTTCCTTCCCTCGACTCCCCATTGGCTCGCCCATATTCACGGTCTGGTCACTACGGTTCGTGAATAACGCGGCCTAGCCGTAGATCTCACTTACTTTGCCCCAAAGTAAAACCTAATTACCTTGGAGGAATGCGATGGCTGATGAAAAGGGTTTGACGGAAAGTATCTTAGTGGTGGGCGGCGGCATTAGCGGCCTGACCACGGCGGTGGAGGCGGCCGAGGCTGGCCGCGATGTTTTTATTGTTGAAAAGCGGCCGTACCTTGGCGGTCGGGTGGCGCAATTGAACCAATACTTTCCCAAGCTCTGCCCGCCCAGTTGCGGCCTGGAAATCAACTTTCGTCGCATAAGACAGAATCCTCGGATAAAAGTTTTCACCATGGCTGAGGTGGAAAGTATATCCGGAGAGGAAGGAAACTTAGATGTGACCATCAAAATCAAGCCGCGGTATGTGAATGAGAACTGTACCGCATGTGGAGCCTGTGCCGAGGTGGTCACCACTGAAATTCCCAACGAATACAACTACAACATGGACAAGATCAAAGCCGCCTATCTCCCCCACGACATGGCTTACCCAATGCGCTATGTTATTGCCCCGGAGATAATCGGTACGGATGAGGCAACCAAGGCCAAAGAGGCCTGCCAGTATGAGGCGGTGGATTTGGAGATGCAGCCCGAGAGCTTTAACCTCAAAGTGGCTTCCGTTGTCTGGGCCACAGGTTGGAATCCCTACGATGCCAACAAGATAGAGAATCTGGGATTCGGTAAGGTCCCCAATGTGATCACCAACGTGATGATGGAGCGGTTGGCAGCCTTTGATGGTCCCACCAAAGGGAAGATTGTCCGCCCCGCCGATGGCAAGCCAATAGAAAGCGTTGCCTTTGTGCAGTGCGCCGGCTCACGGGACGAGAATTACATGCCCTTTTGCTCTCACATTTGCTGTTTGGCATCGCTGAAGCAGACCACTTACATCAGGGAGCAGCTCCCCGATGCCAAGGTTACCATCTTCTACATTGATATTCGAGCTTTGGGCAAATATGAGGAGTTCTACACCAAAGTTGCAGCTGAAGATAACGTCACTCTCATCAAGGGCAAGGTTGCCAAGGTTGAGGCAGACCCGGCCAGCGACAAGATTCTAGTGGAGGCCGAAGACATATACAGTGGTGGCAAGAGCCAGGCCAAGGTGGATCTGGTGGTGCTGGCCACTGGCATGGAGCCCACTACAGCCACCGCTAAGGTGCCTGCTGATGTAGACTACGATGAAAACGGCTTTGTTGTCGGTGAAAAGCCTGGAATCTATGCTGCTGGATGCGCCAGAAAGCCTCTGGATGTGGCGACTTCCAACCGGGATGCAACTGCTGCAGCGCTCAAAGCCATTCAATCTACGGTGAGGAGGTAATCCGATGGAAAAGAAAATAGGAGTTTATATATGCAAGGGCTGTGGCATCGGGGACTCCTTGGACATGGAAGCCCTGGCTGCGGTTGCCAATGACGAATTCAGCGTGGCCGTGTGCAAGGACCACGAGTTTCTTTGCAGCAAAGGGGGAGTACAAATCATCAGGGAAGATTTGGCTGGTGATGATGGGGTAAACACAGTAGTGGTTGCTGCCTGTTCCCCCCGGGTCATGCAGGATGTTTTTGACTTCGGGCCGAATGTGGTGCTGGACCGGGTAAACCTGAGGGAGCAAGTGGTTTGGTGCCAGCCTGCAGGAGAAGAAGATACCCAGATGATGGCCGAGGATTATCTTCGGATGGGGCTTACCAAGGTGGGCGACATGCTGCCCCTGGAGCCCTTCCAGCCGGAAGAGGAAATGTCCAAAAGGCTGTTGGTGGTGGGAGGGGGCCTGGCCGGGCTCACCGCCTCTGCTGAAGCGGCCAAAGCCGGTTACGAGGTGGTTCTGGTGGAGAAACAAGCCCAGCTGGGGGGCTGGATGAATAAAGTCTTTAAACAGGCTCCCCTGAAGCATCCTTACACTGACCTGGAGGATGTGGATATTGCCGATAGAATCAAGGAGGTAGAGGAACAGGAAAACATCAAGGTCTATACCGGCGCCACTATGGAAAAGATCGAAGGTGCACCCTGTCTCTATACCGCACACATCAAGCAGAACGGCAATGTGGTCAGCGAAAAAGTCGGAGCTATCGTGGTAACCACCGGCGCTAAGCCATATGAGGCCAAAAAACTGAAGCATCTTGGCTATGGAACCTGCGAAAATGTGGTTACCAATGAAACAATAGAAGAGCTTGCCTTAAAAGGTACTATCGTGCGGCCATCTGACGGCCGGCCGGTGAAATCAGCCGCCTTTATCCTCTGCGCCGGCTCCAGGGATGAGAATCATTTATCTTATTGCTCTTCCACCTGCTGCATAGAGTCTCTAAAGCAGGCCAAATACCTGCGGCTTCAGGATAAAGATGCCAAGGCCTACGTCATCTACAAGGATATGCGAACTCCTGGGCACTATGAGTACTTTTACAAGAGCATGCAAGAGGATGAAGGCATGTTTCTCACCAAAGGCGAGGTGGGCTCAATCAGCGAGGATGAGAACAAAAATGTAGTTCTCGAGGTCAATGACACCCTCCTAGGTGAGAAAATTCAGCTGAAGGTGGACATGGTGGTTCTGGCCACGGGCATGGTGACAAGAGCCGCCATCGGCGAGGAGATCGACCTGGGTCTGGAAGTGGAGGAAGAGGGCGCTGCCGCCGAGGAGGCGGAAGTGCCGATTGACACCATCATAAAGTCCAACATGCTGAACCTGGAATATAGGCAGGGACCTGAGGCGCCACCTTTGCACAGTGGATTCCCGGACTCACACTTCATCTGCTTTCCCTACGAGTCCCGGCGCACCGGCATTTACTATGCCGGCAGCGTGCGGGCTCCCCTGGACGGGCCCAGCACCATCGATGACGCTGGCGGAGCCGCGCTCAAGGCAATCCAGTGTGTGGAGCTCACCTCCCAGGGTATGGCGGTGCATCCACGCTCTGGTGACCTGAGCTATCCTGATTTCTTCATGGACCGGTGCACCCAGTGCAAGCGCTGTACAGTGGAGTGTCCCTTCGGGGCAATCAATGAAGATGAAAAGGGCAACCCCCTTCCCAACCCCACCCGCTGCCGCAGGTGTGGAGTGTGCATGGGTGCCTGCCCGGAACGGATCATCTCCTTCAAGAATTACTCGGTTAGGATGATCGGTAACATCATCAAGGGTATCAACGTGCCGGACGAGTGGGACGAGAAGCCCCGATTCCTTATCCTGGCCTGCGAAAACGACGCTTATCCGGCTCTGGACATGGTGGGGATCACCCGGCAGCAGATCAGTCCCTGGGCCCGGGTCATTCCCATGCGCTGCCTGGGAGGTTTGAACCTCATCTGGGTCGCCGACACCCTCTCCAAGGGCATCGATGGTATTTTGCTCCTCGGATGCCGCCACGGTGACGACTACCAGTGTCACTTTATGAAGGGGAGTGAGCTGGCAGAGATTCGCTTGTCCAAGGTTGCGGAAACCCTGGACCGCTTGGCCCTCGAATCCGACCGGGTGCAGCTGGTACAGTTGCAGATCAGCGATTATCCCGACCTGCCCAGGATCATAAATGAGTTTTCAGAGAGGCTGGATGAAGTTGGTCCCAATCCCTATAAGGGCTTCTAGTAGTAGGAGGTAGATGACATGGCAGAGGAATCGGCAGTGCAAGTAGAGAGCAAAGCTGCGACCCTGGTGGAGCCCGATCTGGATTTCGTTCGGGAACTCAAGGCGGCGGGGGGAGACACACTAAAAAAGTGCTTTCAGTGTGCTACCTGCTCGGTGGTTTGCGAGCTTGCTCCTGAGCAAAAACCTTATCCACGGAAAGAGATGATCTATTCACAGTGGGGCCTAAAGGACAGGCTGGTTAACAGTGTTGATGTCTGGCTTTGCCACTACTGCAATGACTGTTCCACCCACTGCCCCAGAGGTGCCAGGCCCGGAGACACTCTACGGGCGATTCGAGCCATGAGCTTCAGGCATTTTGCCTTTCCCAACTTCATGGGGAAAATAGTAGGCGAGGCGAAGTATTGGCCAATCATGCTGGCCATTCCGGTGGTGGTCCTCTTGTTGGGACTTCTCATCACTGGGCATCTTCACATTCCTGAAGGGCCAGTAGAATTGCGGGAGTTCTTCCCCCTCTACCTAGTGGATGTAATCTTCATTACCTTTACTGCCTTGGCCGCAGTCTCTCTGGGATTTGGAGTGTGGAACTTCCTCCAGTCCATCCACGCCAATTCGATTAGGGAGGGTTATGCAGAAGACAAGCCCTTGGTTATGGGAGATTATGTAAAGAGCCTGGTATCAGTGATCCCCACTATTCTGTTTCACAACAAGTTCAAGCAGTGCATTACCAATCGGGATCGCTACCAGTCTCACCTCCTGGTTTTCCTGGGCTTCATTGGTCTGTTCATTGTGACCAACATAGGCTTTCTTGCCCTCTACATTGTCAAGGTTGACTTTTTGGCACCTCCCTACGCATTTATCAACCCGGTGAAGTTGCTCGCCTTGGCCTCGGGATTGGCCTTGCTGATTGGCATTGCTTTGGTGATTACCAATCGCTACAAAGACAAGCCTGCTGAGTCCACTACCACCTATCTAGATTGGTGCCTAATTCTTGCTATCCTGGGCATTGTGGTCACCGGCTTCTTGACCTGGATTTCCCGGGTGGCGAACGCTGGCAGTTTTGCTTACATTATCTATTTCCTCCACCTGGCGTGCGTTTTCTACATTATCGCCTATCTCCCCTATAGCAAGCTGGCCCACTTGGTCTACCGGACGGTGGCCATGGGCTATGCGGCCTATATCAATCGTCCCTTTGGCGTGGAGGCAGTACCGGCTGGACCGGTGGTAGCCCCAGCCGCTGCGGTTGCCCCGGCCGAGGAAGAACCGGTAGCAGAAGAGCCAGCTGCCGAAGAACCTTCAGCTGAAGAAGCCGCCGCCGAGGAGCCCGCAGAAGAACCGGAAACTACAGCTGAAGCTCCAGCGGAAGCTGAGGAAGAGAAACCGGCTGAAGAGGAAGAGGAGAAGAAAGAGTAAATCTCCACAGTCATCCTGTAGCAGACGACCCGGCCTATTGGGCCGGGTTTTTTTATGAGAATTTGCAAAAGACTAGCGAGGTGCCTATATTAGTAGTGATTTGGGATTTCGGATTGCGGATTTGGGATATGAGATATGAGATGTAAAAGAGAATGTTTTTGTCTCACATCTCTGATCTCACATCTCAAATCAGTTTGGTAAATGAGCTGGTGCCAATAGATATAGGGGGTTTTCCATGGAAAACAAATCTGACAACAACGGCTTCTCAGAAACTGAGAATGGTGAAAATTGTACTGCCTGTCACCAATATTTCGACAAAAAGGATGAGTGCGAGGGGAACTATGTGCCCTTGACCCGAGATGAGGAGGCAATACTGGCGCGCATGAGAGAAGTCAAGGCGGAGGTGGCTGCGGTCAAGAAACGCTTAAAGGAAATTGAAGGCAAAAATGGCTTTCAAATCCCCAAAGAAGGGCATGATAGAGATAAAGTCGGGGATGACCAGGCACTATGGCTTGAACAAAATCGGATAATGGCGACATTGCGGGAAGAGTGGCAAGCGCTTGACCTTAAAAGGCAGGAGGCGGCCAGTTTCCGCATGAAAATCCTGGGGCACGAAGAGTAATTCACTAGGCACCAGGGACTAACCAAGGGCACTAAGCATTGCTAAGAGAAATTGTTCCAATAAAGACAATGGATCTTTAATCTTCCTTCATCTCTAATCCCTCCTTTAGCACCCTATGACTCGATCTTGCCGTTTGCTATTTGAACCCGTGTACTCTA
>JASFKF010000078.1:0-6871 GCA_050118775.1 Syntrophobacterales bacterium | reverse complement strand
AGCAAACGTGGTGACTGAAAAAGTTGCAAATAATCCGGGGTCCAGTCTCGTAATCGAAGGGCACACCGACTCCACCGGTCCCTCGGATTACAACCAGAATTTATCTGAAAGGCGGGCTGAGGCGGTCAAAGGCTTCTTTGCCAGTAAGGGTATACCCTCAGCCAGCATGACCACCGTTGGTTATGGAGAAACCATGCCCAGGGTGAGCAACACAACTCCAGAGGGTAGAGCCGTCAATAGGAGAGTGGACATTCGGATAGTAGAATAGAGTTATTCCTCCCGCCCGCCTCGCCTTCCTCTCACGGCGGGTGGGAATTTTCCCATCTGAATCGAAAAGCCCTTTCCAGGGACAAATCAATGCCAGCTTCTCGGAATACATATTTTTTAATTAACAAATTTTTTGAGAGTTGGCTTGTTAAGGGGAGAGAAGCAAATGGATCTGAACACTATTATGCCCAAGCTACAAGAAGTGGCAACCCTTTACGGTCTTAGGATCATTGCCGCAGCCATTATCTTTATCGTGGGACGCTGGGTGGCAAAAGGGTTGAAAAGATTAACCGTACGGGCTTTAACCAAAGGAAAGGTGGATGAAACCCTAATCTCCTTCCTTGGCCACCTGACCTATATTACCTTGCTGGTCTTTGTCATTATAGCTGCTATAAATCAGCTTGGTGTGCAAACAACCTCTTTTATAGCGATTCTGGGTGCTGCCGGTCTTGCCATTGGTCTGGCCCTACAGGGATCTTTGGCAAATTTCGCCGCTGGCGTCTTGATGATTATCTTTAGGCCCTTCAGGGTTGGTGACTATGTCGAGGGTGGAGGAACTGCCGGGATTGTTGAGGAGATTCAGATCTTCACCACCAAGTTGAGAACTCCAGATAACAAGTCCATAATTATTCCAAATGCAAAAATAACCGGGGACAACATTGTAAATTACTCCGCCAAAGATTCAAGGCGAATGGATATGATTGTCGGTGTTAGTTACGATGACGATTATGACCAGGTTAAACAGGTTCTCGAGGACATTCTGGCCAAAGATGGACGAATACTCGAGGAGCCGGCAGCCAAAATTGGTATCCTTGAATTTGGTGATAATAGCGTGAACTTTGTTTTTCGTCCCTGGGTTAAGACGGCGGAGTATTGGGATGTTTATTTCGATCTAACCGAAGCCATCAAGAAAAGGTTCGATGAAGAGGGCATCACTATCCCCTATCCCCAGCGGGATGTACATTTGTTCGAGCACAAAGAAGAAGTTCTGCAATAAAAGAGGTGAAGATCATCCAAATCGGCAAAAATCCCCCTTTCTAAAGGGGGATTTTTTTGTTTGTACCCCTTGTCAAGGAGTGGAGTCTTGAGTATAAGTATAAGGGTTTTTCACCGGCCTTCCTCCATTTCATTAGACTTTTTAGTTAGCAACATTCACAGGTGCATCCTATGAGAGCTGAAGCACGCCTGATAGTTTTTATCATTTCTATTATGGTCTTATCACTGGCACGTCCGGCAAGGGCAGACGAAGTGTACCTCAAGAACGGTGATCTCATATCCGGTGAGATCCAAACCTCTGAAGAGGGACTGATGGTCGTTGAAACAGCCTACGCCAAGAGAATCAAGGTCAAGTGGGAGGAGGTTTCCTGTATTACCTCTGATAAGGAATTAACCCTTCTTCTAAAAAGCAATGAGAAGATAATTGGCCGGGCCACATGTCCAGCTCTTGGCTCTATCCAAATAACTGATGAGCAATCAGGCGAGACGAGGGATTTCTTTCTTACCGATCTCCAGACCGTCAACCCGCCCCCACCTCCACCCCCAGTTACTTATAAGGCTCTGGTTGACGTGGGTGGAGCCATCAACAGCGGCAACACCCGGAGCAAGACTTTTAATTCATCCGGCAGGTTTCAAGCCCGGTCCAAAAAACAGCGCCTCTACTTGGAGGGCAAGTTCAACTATGGCGAGAGCGAGGGCGACGAAGACCAGAGAAACTGGCTAACCGGCGCAAAATATGACTACTTCTGGACCGAGAAATTCTACTCCTACCTACGGCCTTTCGCTGAATATGACAAATTCCAGGATCTTGACCTTCGTTTTATCACCTCTGCAGGACCTGGCTACCAGTTCATCGATACAGAGACTACCAGCCTATTCGCCGAATTGGGTCCGGCCTATTTTTACGAGGACTATGACACTGACGACAACAACGAATATTTGGCCGCCAGATGGGCAGCGGGAGTCAGGTTCCACATAATTGCCCAAAAGATAATCTTCTTTCACCTTCACGAAGTTTACTATGACCTGACCTCGGATGTGGGAACTTATCTCCGAACTGAGCAGGGGCTCCGCTTTTCCCTGATAGAGAACTTCTTCCTAAATTTTCGAGTAGACTACAAATACAAAAGTGATCCCCCGGACGGAAACAAGAGTTCCGACACGGCTCTTGTTCTAGGAATAGGCTACGAACTCAATTTTTAAAAATAAAAAACTTTAAACAATCCTAGCCAAAGGTTTGCATCCCCTCCGATTTCCTGCCGACTAACTACCATTTTTCATTGACAAACCCGTTCCATGTATTAGTTTTAAACGCGATATTTGCTTTGCCCTTCAGGGAGATGAACTGGTTCGGCAGTCCCTAATGGAGAAACCCCAATGATATCTAGTGGGTGGAGGTAGGTATGCTTGCACAACGGCTGAGAGTGTTGCTGGCGATCTTGCTGTTTTTGCCTTTGACTTTAAACAATACGACATACGCTCAGAATAATAAGGTTGCAGAGGTTTCCGGAGAAGAAAAGAAAGAACCAGCGGCAGCCCCGAGTGTGGCCGAAATCGTTCCCCTGGCAACCCAACTGGCCGAACGCTCAGCTGCTCTCCAAAATGAACTGGCAAAGGTTTTCAATTTCTCCGAGGCCGAGGAAAATCTGGATAAAATCGCCAAAAGAACTCAAAAGCTTTCCGAGGAGCTGCTGGCACTGAAGACTGCTGGAAATTACAGTTACGATCAGCTTGCTGCGCTAAGAGGGGCATTAAATAGGCAAGACGATTCTCTCGAGAAGATTATCCGCGCTTTTGCAGAAGCTATCAATAAAACCGATCTCTGGCAAGAGGATTGGTTAAAGGAGAGTCAAAAATGGAAAGAGCTCAGATCTTCCATGGCGAAAGATGCGAAGTTCAAGTCAGTGGCGTCCTCTTTTGCAAAAACCGACAAGACAATCAACAGAACACTCGAAGGCATCAGCGAGAAGCAAAAATCTCTTTTAGCCTTGCAGCAGGAAGCGGGAAACATTGAGTCCGAGCTCGATTCACTGAGGCAGGAAGTGAACAATTTGCTCTTGGCCATGCGCGGTGAGCTCTGGAGTAGGTCGGCTGACTCCATGTTTTCAAGTGATTATTATTCCCAATTTGGTGCCGGACTCTGGGGAGAAATGCGAAAGGGGGTTGATAATCTCTCATGGCCCGGGCGGAAGTTTTTTCAAAGACAAGGGTGGCTGTTTATCCTGCAAATCCTGCTTTCAGTGGTCCTGATCGTCAACATTCTGCGTCGTCGCAGTGTGCTGGAGCAGGATGACCGATGGCGGTTTATTGCCAGAAGACCTTTTGCCGCTGGTATTTTCACCGGCTTTTTCGCCTTCAACCTTTTTTATACAGCGCCTCCATCCACATACCGCTTGGCCCTCAACCTTATTCTTATGATAACTCTCGCCAGACTTCTTGGAGGCTTTATTGAAAAAGTGTGGAGAAAGAGAGTTGTTTATGTCCTGGCTGTGTTTTTGATCGCGACCTGGGTGCTGCAAACCTTGCGTCTGCCTCTTCCTATTTTTCGGTTGTATGTTTTCATTACGGCCCTTGGAGGTATGTTTCTCTGCCTGTGGCGCGCTAGTGAGAGTTCCCGTCACCAGAGTCCCCTCCTCTATATCTGGGCGCTGAGGTTGGGTGGCTTGATTTTCCTTGGAGTAATCATAGCTGAGATAAACGGTTACAGCTCCCTGGCCGCCCATTTACTTAAGGCTTCCCTGTCCAGCACTTTCACGGTCCTCGGGGCTTGGATGCTCATGTTGATGGCTCGCAGTG
Source organism: Syntrophobacterales bacterium (assembly GCA_050118775.1). Classification (GTDB taxonomy): domain Bacteria; phylum Desulfobacterota; class Syntrophobacteria; order BM002; family BM002; genus BM002. Next base: position 2,812 of record JASFKF010000078.1, on the reverse strand, counting down.
CGCTGGAATGGATCATTCAGAGTCCCCCTCTCAGACGGCTGCCGTATTTGCAGAGCAAGGCGAATGTGATTGTCGGAAGATCGGCACTTTTGACCAATGTTCTCATTGGAGCACTTTTCACTACCTTCATCCTGGTGGTCTGGAGGGTCTATGACAGTCCAGGCGAGGCAATCCAAGGGGTGTTTGGTTTCGGATTTATGCTTGGATCTAGGAAGGTTACTCTCGGGCTGGTTCTCAGTGCAGCTGCCGTCCTCTACGGCTCCTTTCTCACTTCCTGGGCCGTGCAGACAATGCTCATGAAGGGAGTATTTACCACCCGGGAATTACAGGTTGGCGTGCGCATTTCAATTGCTAGACTGGTCCACTACGGTTTCGTCTTCGTGGGCTTCCTTCTGGCTTTGGTGGCCCTTGGTGTTCACCTGAGGGATATCACCATCATTGCCGGTGCTCTGGGTGTTGGCATCGGTTTCGGCCTCCAGGGGATTGTTAATAATTTTGTCTCTGGTCTCATTTTGCTCTTCGAGAGGCCGATCAAGGTGGGTGACTATATCCAGCTTGGCGAGCTCTGGGCCGAGATCAAAAAGATCGGCCTGAGATCCACAGTAGTCGAGACTTTCGATAAGTCTGAGATCGTCGTTCCCAACAGCGATCTTGTCTCGTACCAGGTTACTAACTGGACCCTTTCGAACCGCATGGCGAGACTTATTATTCCCGTGGGGGTAGAGTATGGTTCCGATGTCCCCTTAGTGATTGAAACTCTCATGGAGTGCGCTATGGCGAGCTCGAAGGTTATGAGAAAGCCCGAACCTCAGGTGTTGTTCTTGAAATTTGGCGAGAGTTCTCTTGATTTTGAGCTTCGGGTGTGGATTTCCGATATTGACTACAGACTCGTAATAATAAGTGAACTTCACCAGGAGATCGACCGCAAATTCCGCCAAGCAGGAATTGTCATTGCCTTTCCCCAAAGAGATCTGCACCTCCGCAGTGTGGATGAATCGGCTTCTTCCAATCTTACAGGATCAAAGTCGGATTCAGACAGCAGCTCGTAGTTGCGACTACAAGCATAAAGCACGGAGCATGGGGCATAGAGCATAGGGTAAAAACCACTAATCAGAGTGCTGAATATCGAACAGCAGAACAAGAAACCGCAGAATGATGAGGTGATTACTTCGATATTCGAAATTTCTTGTTCGATATTCTGCGGTTCAAAGAGGGGTTAGCTCAGACGGGGTCAATTTTTACTCCTTTTCTCCTGAATTCTGGATTCTGACTCCTGGCTCCCTACTCCATGCTCCATGCCCCGTGCCCTATGCTTCCACAAATCCTCGCCCGCTCAGGCTATCTCATGTCGGTTTTCCTAGCCAGGTCCACTCAGATTTGGTATTTGTAGTAAAGCATGATTTGTTTGAAAGCCAATCGCCCCCCAGGTTATCTGAGATGAAGAATATCATAATTACTTTGACCTTAACTATGGCAGTCGCCATAAGGTTGGTGTCTGACGGATCTTCGCACTATTCCATTCCCGGGGGTCAAAAAGGGCTGTACTGAAATTCGGAGGCAAGAGAGGGGGAATTGTCAAAAACTTTTAACCTGAGGGATCAAAAGAGCAAGAACCCAGCTGAGGCAAGGAGCGGCCTAGTGAGGGGGGGATGAGCATGAAAAAGAAAGAGCAGTATAAACTTTGGGTTACCAGGAGAGAAGCCTTCGAAATTGATGATGAGCCTGACCACACCATGATGATAGTAGAAATGGAGGGAGAGCCCATTGAGTATCAAGTGGGCGTGGCTGGTGAGTTTGTCTCTCGCCGTAGTATAACCATCCATGACCGGGTCAGAGGCTGGGGACTCATGGAAGGCTATGTCATGGCCTATTTCAAGCACGGGGCAGTATACAGCCGTTTCAAGGGTAATCGGGATGGGCTAAAGAAAATCACCGAAGGTACGTGGAAGACTTACCACGGAACCGGTAAGCTAACCGGCACCCAAGGTGAAGGTAACTTCAAGCTGGTACCTATGGAAAAAACAGGCGAGTTCGTTCTTCACATAGAAGGTGATTATGAGGCTGCTTAGTCTCGTTGCTCTTCAACAACCTAGCATATTTGTGAGCTAACCAGATGAACCGCTGCGCTTTTCCAGCCAATAGGGATTCATCAGATCTTCGTAGATGCTCAGAGCGGCCTCGGCACCCTGTCCTACCGCAGTAACAATTTGCTTATAGCCACCTTCAACGTCTCCGGCAGAATAGACGCCAGGTAAATTTGTCCGGTGATGTTCATCGCACTTGATGAAGCCATCCTCTGTTAGCTCGACTCCAAGCTTTTTAGCCAATTCCACCGCAGGAATGTAACCGATAGCGATAAAAACGCCGTCTATGGGCATAGTCTTGCTTTCCTCGGTAACGTTGTTATAGAGGATAACCTCCCGGACCTTGTCCTCACCCTTGATCTCCTTTACCTCAGTATTCCAGAGAACTGGTATATTGGCGGAGAAGAGATATTTGGTCAAATGCTCTTGAGCCCGGAAGTTGTCTCTTCTGTGGACTACCGTAACCTGTGCACCTATATTATGTAGATAGAGAGCCTCGGTAACAGCACTGTTGCCCCCTCCCACCATAATGACCCTTTTTTCTTTGAATAAAGGACCATCACAGGTGCTACAGTAAGTGACGCCTCGGCCGGAAAACCTTGATTCTCCCGGAACCCCCAGATGCTTGTGGGTGGCGCCGGTGGCCAAGAGAACGGCCTTGGTCTTGAATCGTCTTCTGCTGGTAAGGACAGTGAGCCCTTCCTCGGGCTGAATGTCCATCACCTCTT
>JASFKF010000077.1:0-6892 GCA_050118775.1 Syntrophobacterales bacterium | reverse complement strand
AGGCTGGTGGAAGCCTATGCTTCATTTTTAAAGGCAGTCGGCGGCACTGAACTGAAATTGAACCTGAACATCCCCGGAGCAAAGCTTGTTGAAATAATGGACACCTTTGAACTCTTTTTCAGCAGGGGCAGCATCCTGGCGGGAGTCCACGGGGCGGAGAATAGGCAGGCAGCGGAGGAACTTGCGCAAAGGTTGAACCAAAAGTTGGCGGAGACCACACGGTGAAACACATCATGATGGAAGGCACCACCAATCGGCGGGATTTCCTTCTTCGACTCCTCAAGGGAGGTTTATCCATAACCGCAGCATGCACCTTAGGTTATTGGCTTTACGATGGAACCGGTCCTCGCCCTGGTGAAGAACAAGTGACAAAGGTGATACTTCCCGACTTCTCCATGGTCAGCCCGAGGGGCAAGATGAGTATCGTTTCAGGCCTGGACCGGGTAAAGACAATCAAACGGGGACTCGAAGCTTTAGGGGGGATCGAAACCTTTGTCAAACAAGGTGACAGGGTGCTGCTTAAAGTCAACGCTGCTTTCGCAAGCCCCCCCATCATTTCTGCCACATCAAACCCTCATCTGGTGGCCGAAATTGCTCGACTATGTTATAAGGCCGGCGCCTCCAAGGTAGTAGTCACCGACAACCCTATAAACGACCCCGCCAGTTGCTTTTCCCTGACTGGTATTGAAGAAGCAGCTCGATTAGCAGGAGCCAAAGTCCTCCTTCCCAAGCAAAGTTATTTTCAGCCCACAACAGTCTCTGATGGCGTTTTGATCCGAAACTGGCCGATACTCTGGGAGCCGTTTCAAGGAATTGACAAGGTAATAGGCGTCGCTCCGGTGAAGGATCACCACCGGAGTGGCGCTTCCATGACCATGAAAAACTGGTATGGTCTTTTGGGCGGCAGCCGCAACGTCTTTCATCAGGATATTCATAACATAATTAAAGAATTGGCAATCATGGTCAAACCCACTCTGGTAGTTTTGGACGGCACCACAACAATGATGACCAATGGTCCCACTGGCGGTTCTCTAGAAGATTTGAAAGAGACCGGTACCATGATCGTCAGCACTGATCAGGTAGCGGCCGATGCCTTTGGCGCCACCTTGCTGGGGAAGAAACCCACGGAACTACCTTATATAGCCAAGGCGGAAGGTGCCGGTATTGGTACCGCCGATTATGAGTCACTCAATCCAGTACGGTTAAGCGTTGCTTAGCCCTCCATATACGATGTGGGATATGAGATGTGAGATAGCAAATAGTGAGAGGAATATCTCGACTGGAGATTTCTATATCTCAGATCACACATCACACATCTCACATCCGGTGCAACCGAAATGCGAATTGTAACCGTTAGACGCATAAGCCAGATTTTCTTCCTCCTCCTCCTAATCTGGTTCTGCATAGTCACCACTTTGGGAGTGGATTGGTGGCGACTAAGGGGCTGGCCAGTCAACTGGCTACTGCAGCTTGACCCTCTGGTGGCTGTAGCCACAATGCTCAGCACCAATTCCCTATATAGGGGTCTCCTCTGGGCTCTAGTAACGGTGATCCTAACTATATTATTGGGGCGATTCTTCTGTAGCTGGGTATGCCCTTTTGGCACCATTCACCATTTCATCGGTTACCTTGCCAGGCGAGGAAAGAGGGTTTCTGCTAAGATCGCCCTCAACAGATATCACCCGGGCCAGTCCATTAAGTATTACCTGCTCATATTCTTGCTCACTGCTGCCTCTGGTTCTTTGCTTGCTAGTCTATTCAGCACTGTGCAGGAACGGACCATGCTTTTCTCTCTTGTGACAATTGTCTCCCTGGCGGGAGTGGCCCTGCTCTCTCTGCTAAAGGTATTGCCAAACCCCAAGAATGCATTCACCCTGTTGATTGTCTTCATCACCTCTTGGCTGGTTCTAGGCTTGCTTTTTCCTTCCGGAAAAATAATAGCGGCCTCCCTACAAACGGGCCTGCTAGATCCCATCCCGCTAGTTCAACGCTCGGTTAATTTGGCACTCCTACCTCTTGCAGAGCCGATTTCAGTAGGTCAGCGCTACTACCAAGGTTCTTTTCTCATCGGTGGTGTTTTTCTCACCGCGGTTTTATTGAACCTCAAGGTTCCCCGCTTCTACTGCAGGTTCGTCTGCCCCTTGGGAGCCCTTTTTGGCGTCTTGTCAACATTTTCCCTTTGGAGAATAGGTGTAGTTGAAACTAGCAGCGAATGCAGCCAGTGCCATCTCTGTGACACTGATTGTGAGGGAGCTTGCCAGCCAGCCGAAAAAATACGAATTAGTGAGTGCGTCCTATGCATGAACTGCCTGGACGGTTGCCCACACAACCTCGTGGGTTACCGCACAACCATCTCTGAAACCGGCGAGGTTTCTTTGCCCGACCTCTCCCGCCGGGGATTTCTCACCTCTCTGCTCTCAGGCGCAGTAGCCATACCCATAGTTCGGCTGGGAGGCCTAGTAGGACCCAATTGGCAACCCTCTGTACTTCGTCCTCCTGGCGCCTTAGCCGAGCCTGCTTTTCTCAGTCGTTGTATTAAATGCGGTCAATGCATGCGAATTTGCCCCACCAACATAATCCACCCCGCCAACCTGGAAAGCGGACTGGAGGGGTTGTGGAGCCCCATCCTCAATTTTCGCATCGGCACCAGTGGCTGCCAGCTTAATTGTATCGCCTGTTCCCATATCTGCCCCACCGCTGCCATCCGCCCAATCACCTTGGAAGAAAAACTCGGAAAAGGTCAATTTGCCCAGGTTGGTCCAATCAAATTGGGAACCGCCTTTGTTGACCGGGGTCGCTGTCTGCCCTGGGCCATGGACAGGCCGTGTATTGTTTGCCAGGAAAATTGCCCCGTAAGCCCCAAAGCAATCTTTACCAGAGAGTATTTTAGTAGTCTGAGAGGGGGCAAATTTCGTCTTCATAATATTGCCGGACAGCACCTTGAGCTTGTGGACAGCAGTCTGGAGCCGGGAGAATTGGCCACAGGGGATTACTATGTTATGACCAACCGCAACGGCAGAGAACACCGCTGGCGAATATTAGAGAACACGAAAAATAGTATAACTCTTGCTGATGGTATTTCGTTGAATGATGCGCCAGATCTTGAAGGCTACATTTCAGTTCAGGTCAGACTGCAGCATCCTTATGTGGACCCGAAGCTCTGTATTGGCTGCGGGATTTGCGAACATGAATGCCCAGTGAGCGGCAAGCGGGCCATAAGGGTCACGGCCGAAAACGAGTCCAGAAGCCCGGGCAGGTCAATGCTCTTGCAGCGAAGTACTTAAAAAGCATAGGGCATAGAGCATGGGTCATGGAGGTAGAAGTCAGAGGACAGAGGACAGCAGTTCAAGGTTCCAAGTTCCAAGTTCCAAGTTCAAAGTTAGGACAAGTTATGGGCTGAAGTTCTCCGTATAACGAATAACATCTTGTACGGTTTACCGTTTACCGTTTACGAATTCTACGTTTTCAACGATTTTAACCATTCAATTAATTGACCACTTACGCTATGCGCTAGGCGCTCAGCGCTATGCTCGATAGGAGAAAAAACACATGTCCAAGAAAAAAAATGGATTCTCGCGGAGAGACTTTCTCAAAACGGCTGGCGCAGCCACTGCAGGCTCTTTTCTGAACGCAAGGGAAACTCTTGCTAAGATAAGCGGGACCTCTGGTTCAGAACTCACTGTAGTCCCAACCCGGCCTTTTGGTAAAACAGGGGTGCAAGTCTCGGTTCTCTCACTTGGTGGCATGTTCGATATTCCCTCAAATCAGCTCGTTCTAAGACAGGCCTTAAAATGGGGCGTTACCTATTGGGATACGGCTGACTGCTACGAGGGAGGCAGAAGCGAGAGGGGAATAGGGAGTTTTTTCTCTAAGTACCCGGAAGCCCGTAACAAAGTTTTCCTGGTAAGCAAGTCGGATTCCAGGGATCCGCAGGGTATGACCAGACTATTGGATCGCTCTCTTGAGAGAATGAAGACCGATTACATCGATCTTTACTTCGTCCATGGCATCAGTAGCATTAATGAGCTAAACAACGGTACCAGAGCTTGGGCCCAAAAAGCCAAGGCAGAAGGGAAAATCAAATTTTTCGGATTCAGCAGCCACAGTAACATGGAAGAATGCCTGCTCGAGGCAGCCAAGCTGGGCTGGATAGATGGCATCATGATGACTTATAACTACAGACTCATGCACAAGACCGAGATGAAGGAGGCTGTAGCTGCCTGCAAAGAGGCCGGCATCGGCTTAACGGCAATGAAAACCCAGGGAGGTTGGTCCTTTGGCTCTTCCAGCGCAGCCAAACTAGTGGACACTTTTATTGAGAGGGGATTTACCGATGCCCAGGCCAAGCTCAAGGCAGTTTGGACAAATCCGCACATAGCCTCCATCTGTTCCCAAATGCCCAACATTACCATCCTCATGTCCAATGTCGCTGCCGCCATGGACAAAACGAACCTTTCTGCCGGTGATTTGCGCCTCCTGGTCCAGTACGCCAAGGAGACTGCTGCCAATTACTGCGCGGGTTGTAGCAACATTTGCGAGAAAGCCCTGGGTGGAGCGGTGCCGGTGGCCACGGTAATGAGATATCTAATGTATTACGAGAGCTATGGAGATCGGTATCGCGCCCGCTCTCTTTATGGACAGCTTACACCTGAAGTTCGTGCTCGGATTGAGAGCTTGGACTATTCCCTGGCCGAAAGGAGATGTCCTCAAGGCATGGCTATTGGTAGACTGATGAAAAGGGCAGGGCAGCTATTGGTATAGGTGAGGGGGAAAAACTCGAACCATGGTCATAGAGCCGAAAATAAGAAACAACATTTGCCTCAATGCACACCCTCTTGGTTGTGCTGCCCAGGTGAAGGCTCAGATAAATTATATCAAGGCTCAAGGTAAAATAAAAAGCCCCAAGAGGATCCTGGTGATTGGTGCCTCTAACGGTTATGGTCTCGCTGCACGCATAGTTTCAACTTTCAGCTCAGGAGCTTCCAGTATTGGCGTTGGCTACGAAAGGGTTGGGACAAAATCCAGACCGGGCACCGCTGGATGGTACAATATTGAATCTTTCAAAAAAGAAGCAGAGCAGGAAGGCTGCAAAGCTTGGAACATTAACGGAGATGCTTTTTCAAAGGAAGTCAAGTCTGAGGTATCAGACATTATTAGAAAAAATCTCGGAGCAGTTGATCTGCTGCTCTATAGTATAGCTGCACCTAGAAGAATAGATCCCGAAACTGGGGAGATCTACTCTTCCGTCATCAAACCCATTGGCGAAAAGTACACCTCCAAGACGGTTGATTTTCTCACCGGAGAGGTTAGGGAGATTACGGCCGAGGCAGCAACGGAAGATGAAATTGCCCAGACAGTTAAGGTTATGGGGGGTGAGGACTGGGGGTTATGGGTAAAAGCCCTTCAAAAGGACGCTCTGCTGGCGGAAAATTTTATAACAGTGGCCTTTTCCTATATTGGGCCTACTTTTACCAATGCCATTTATCGCCACGGCACAATCGGCAGGGCGAAGTTACACTTGGAGGAGAGTGCAGCTGAGATCAACCATCTTCTCGCACCCCTAGGAGGTAGGTCCATCATCAGTGTGAACAAAGCTTTAGTAACAAGAGCAAGTGCAGTAATACCAGCGGTTCCCCTCTACATATCTCTCCTGTATAAGGTCATGAAGGCGAAAAAAATACACGAGGGATGTATACATCAAATGTACAGGCTTTATGGCGATCACCTTTTTACCGGCGGAGCCGTTAGGACAGACAACAAGGGCAGAATACGTCTAGACGATTGGGAAATGCGTGAAGATGTCCAGGAAGAAGTAAGCAAGTTGTGGGAAATGGTGACAACGGAAAACGTGAGCAGGCTGTCAGACATTGATGGATTCCGGGAGGAATTCCTCAGACACCACGGCTTTGGCATGCCCGGGGTGGACTACGGCAAAGATATCCAGCCTGATGTCTTTTGATAGTGGAGAAATGTTTGTATTAATTCTATTCCATTTCTTTCATTGAGCATCTCATCCGAATCCAAAAAAAGGAGAGGTAAGATGATCAAGACTCTAAAAGGTTTCGTGGTCGTGACTATGACGGCTCTCCTATTTTCCGGAACTGCAATGGCCGAGGAGCAGTTCGGCCTGGGAGTTACCTTGGGTGTGCCAACGGGTGTGAATGGCAAATATTTTATCGATAAGTATAACGCTCTCGACGCAGGGTTTGGATGGTCACTAGACAGTGATCACGACTTTCACATCTATGCCGATTACCTCTATCATATTTATTCTTTGATCGATTCTGGCACTGGAGAAACACCAATATATTTAGGCGTTGGCACCAGAGCTGTATTTCGTGATAACAAAGATAACAAGGCTGGCTTTCGATTTCCTTTGGGAGTGGAACATCTATTTAAAAGCGCACCTTTTGACGTATTTGCAGAAATAGTCCCCATTTTCAACGTATCTCCAGACACGGAATTCGATTTGGAAGGCGCTGTCGGCGCTCGATTTTATTTTTAGTGTGCCCTTCTCCAGTTTCTCCAGCTGAGGTCATCTACCTTTTCCTAGAAGTGTACCCATCTTACTTATAGCCTGCGATTGAGCTTTATGAGACAGACCAAAGCGGCTGCAGGTGTCTCTTCTGGAGTGACTGGCGGGAGGCCTGTGCTCACTTTCGCAGCTGCGCTAGAAGTGACCAGGCCGGGTAACTCGGAACGAAAGAACAGTCACCTGCAGTCGCCAATATCACCCACAGTCAAGAACTCTGTCTTGCTCTGGCCAGCCGTCATCTCCTGGTCAGGAAGAGACAAAGTTCAGTTTCAAATCTTCTTCACTCTAGAGATCCTTAATTGCGGCCTTTTTGACATTACACAGGAGGACACGAAGATTCGTAGCACCCATGGCTGG
>JASFKF010000076.1:0-6904 GCA_050118775.1 Syntrophobacterales bacterium | reverse complement strand
CTGAATTGCTGGGGATGGAAGGTGAACCTGGCAAATTCCAGGTTACCCTACGACAGAGACCTGCGGTAGTGGACTCTGAACTTTGCATTGGTTGCGGAGAATGTAGTCGCGTTTGCCCGGTGGAGGTTGCAGACGAGTTCAATGCTGGGCTGGGCAAAAGAAAAGCGGTCTATTTGCCAGTGCCCCACAACATTCCCAACAACTACGTGATAGACATGGACTCCTGCACTCTGTGTGGCGAATGTGAAAAGATTTGTCCCACTGGGGCCATAGATTTCCGCTGGGAAGCACGCAAGCAATTCCGCATCCTGGTGGTGGACGACGAACTTATCGTGCGAGATTCGCTCAAAGATTGGTTGACTGAGGACGGCTTTCAGGTGGACTCAGCCGAGTCAGGACCAGAAGCACTAGAGAAGCTGACTAAGGAAAGTTATCATTTGATGCTTTTGGACATCAAGATGCCGGATATGGATGGAGTGGAAGTGCTGAAGCGGGCCAAGGACATGCGGCCCGAACTTCCGGTTGTGATGATGACGGCCTACGCTACGGTGGAAACTGCAGTGGAGGCCATGAAGATCGGTGCTCTTGAATATCTGATGAAACCCTTTGATCCAGATACCCTTGTTCCTCTGGTGGTCAAACTGTACGAGAATCTGGAGCGGGCTGGTGAGTTTGAGATGGAAGTAGGGGCGGTTATCCTGGCTGCAGGTTTTGGCTCCTTTGATCCGGCAGGAAACGGATTGAACACCTATGGATATGGTGAGATTCCCAACGTGGTTACGAGCATCGAGTTCGAAAGGATAGTAAGTGGTACCGGGCCCTTTCAGGGTAAGCTGGTCCGTCCCAGCGATGGCAAAGAGATTCGTAAAGTTGCGTGGCTTCAGTGTGTGGGTTCCAGGGACATGCATGCAGATGCCGACTACTGCTCTTCCATCTGCTGTATGTTTTCTGTCAAAGAAGCGCTACTTGCCAAGGAGAGAAGCAACGGCCAGGTGGAGGCCAAAATCTTCTATATGGATATGCGAACTTTTGGCAAGGATTTCCAGCGGTATCGGGACAAGGCTGAAAAGGAATATGGCGTTAAGTTTCAGAGGAGCAGAGTTCACTCGGTGGAACAGAAGGAACTGGGTGGAGATCCGAGAATCGTCTATACGGATGTAGAGGGCACGGGACGTGAAGAGCTCTTTGATTTGGTGGTGCTTGCCGCCGGCCAAAGACCACCAGCAGGTAGTGATATGCTGGCGGAGATGACCGGAGTTGAACTGAACCAGTGGGGGTTCTGCCAGTTAAAGCCATTTTCTTTGAGTCTGACCAACCAAGACGGTGTATATGTTGCCGGCTCCTTTTCGGGCCTCAGGGATATTTCCGAATCTGTAATTCAGGCAAGCTCCGCCTCTTTACGGGCCTCAAGTCTGATTCACTCAAAGGGTGGGGGGTTGGCCGAGGCCAGCGAATCAGAGGTTGCCTTTCGTGACGTATCCCGAGAACCACCTCAGGTCATGGTAGCTCTCTGCTCCTGCGGTGATAGCTTGATTCAGGCAGCTAAAATAAAAGAGGTGGAATCTTTTGTTTCCAGTCTTGACTCCGTCAGCCATGTCCATCGATTTGAAAGTATTTGCACGCAGGAAGGTTGGAGTCAGCTTGAGGAAGCTATGAAAGGAAGCGGGGCAAACCGTCTTCTCATTGGTTCCTGCATGCCCTATGTGTACACCAGAAAACTTCGGGATCTAGGGGCAAATACTGGACTAAATCCTGCGCTCATGGAGGTTGTGGATATCCGTACTTCCGTCTTTCCTGGAAATAATTTCGACCAGGAGCAGGCGAGTCGGGAGATTCGGCTGGCGCTGGCCATGGGAGTGGGCAAACTGAAGGGCATGGACCCATCAGCTTTAAAGGTTACCCCCATTGTCCAAAAGGCACTGGTGGTGGGAGGTGGAATAGCCGGTATGACCTCGGCCTTGGGAATTGCTGAACATGGCTTTGAAGTTTTCTTGCTGGAGAAGGCAGAGAAACTTGGTGGCAATCTCCGGCGCCTCTATAGGACCCTTGAGGGCAACCCACCCCAGGAACTCTTGGAGCAGACGATTTCCAAGGTTGAAAGACATCCCAATATTCACCTGCACATGAATACAAAGGTTCTTCATTCCCACGGTAGGGTTGGTCGGTTCATTACTAGCATTGAGAAAGAAGACGGTTCAGGCGAGACCCTTGAGCATGGGGTCACAATTCTTGCGACGGGAGGCAAAGAGGCCACCACCGAGTCCTACGGCTATGGTCAAAGTGACAACATTGTTACCCAACACCAACTGGAAGAACAGCTCCACTCGGGTCAAACAAATCCTTCCGAGTTGGGCGTGGTTGCCATGATTCAATGCGTGGACTCACGGGAGGAGCCGCGTAATTATTGCAGCAGGATATGTTGTACTTCAGCTCTAAAAAACGCCCTCTATCTAAAAGAACAGAATCCAGAAATCGATATTTATATCCTTTACCGAGATATTATGGCCTATGGGTTTCTGGAGACTTACTACACCCAAGCGCGGCAAGCAGGGGTGATTTTCATTCAGTACGACTTAGCCGACAAGCCGAAGGTTAGGGTTGAAAATGGCCGGGTCTCCACTGCTGTCACTGATCCAATTTTAGGCCGAGAGATGGTAGTGGAGACTGATTTGTTGGTGCTCAGTACCGGCATTGTATCCGACGGTCAGAGGAAATTGGCAGAAATATTTGGAGTGGAAACAAACCAAGACGGCTTCTTTCAGGAGGCGGAGTATAAATGGCGACCGGTGGATTTTCTAAGAGAAGGGATCTTCACTTGTGGTGTGTGCCATTCTCCGCGCAACATTACCGAATCCATGGCCATGGCGGAAGCAACGGCACAGCGAGCCCTTAGAATTCTTGCCAGCAAAAGACTGACTGCGGGCAGCACAGTTGCTGAGGTGCGTTACAGCCTTTGCTCACTCTGCGAGAAATGCATTGAGGCCTGTCCTTACAATGCCAGGTGGCGAGATGAGGATGAGGAAAAGATAATGGTTGATGAACTGAGCTGTCAGGGTTGCGGTTCCTGTGCAGCCGTTTGTCCCAACAGCGCCTCGGTGCTGCGTGGCTACCGGGATCAACAGATCTTCTCAGTAATTGATGCCGCCTTGGAAGAGATTTTCTAAATCGATACTCGATACTAGATGCTCGATGCTAGATAAAGGCAAAAGGTAGTTTGAGGTATCCAGTATCAAGTATCCAGCATCCAGCCTATGAGCCGCTCGCAAGGCGGTGAGTCGAAACGAAGGAGAAATTATCCCATGAGCGAAGAGAGAATAGAACTAGCCGAGGGTCACACCGCGGAAGACTTAATGGGTTCCATTCGGGAAAACATGCAAGCTTGCATGCAATGCGGCACTTGCACCGGATCTTGCGGGAGCGCTTATGCCATGGACTATACCCCAAGGCAAATGTGGCGAATGGTCCAACTTGGCTTGGTGGATGAAATTTTTAACAGCAGGACCTTTTCCCTTTGTTCAAGTTGCTATTATTGCACCTTGCGCTGCCCACGGGGCTTGCCTTTGACAGAAACCATTCATGCTCTGAAGCAACTGGCCGTAGCCAAGGGGGTTGCAGAAAAAAAGGGAGCACGTTTCTATCAGACCTTTGTTGACACGGTTAGACGCTATGGGCGGGTGAGGGAGATGGAGCTTATGGCAAGGTACTTTCTAGTTATGAAGAGTCCTGTAATCCCTTTGAGTTTTACCCCATTAGGTATGAAACTTATGATGAAAGGAAAAGTCTCCCCTGAAATGCCAAAATTATTTGGGCCAGGGAAGTTGGATGCCATCTTTCGCAAAGTAAAAGAACTGGAGGCACGTTCATGAAGTACTTCTATTACTCCGGATGTTCTTTAGAGGGCACTGCCCTTGAATATAACCTCTCCACCCAAGCGGTCATGAAAGCACTGGGAATAGAATTGATAGAACTGGAGGATTGGACCTGTTGCGGTGCCAGCGCAGCAGAGACTATCAGCGATCTACTTTCAATGGTACTCCCGGCGCGGAATCTGGCCTTGGCTGCAAAAATGGATAAGGACTGTGATTTTTTGATCCCTTGCAGTGCCTGCTACCTCAATCTAAGAAAGGTAGACGAGCACCTAAAGAGTGATGAGGGACTCCTAGAGCAGATCAATGAAGTCCTGAAGGAAGAGGAATTGAGCTACCAGGGTGGCATCAGATCTCGTCATTTATTAGATATAATTGCCACCGATATTGGCCCAGAGATGATCAAGGCTAAGGTAAACCGTAAGCTATCAGGCTTGCGCATCGCTCCCTACTATGGTTGTCAGGCCTTGCGTCCCTACGGTGGCTATGACGACCCCGAACGACCTCGATGTATGGAGCCTTTAATCGAGGCTCTTGGCGCCGAAGTGCATCCTTGGACTATGGGGGCCAAATGCTGCGGTGCCGGCTTGATGACCACTAAGAAAGAAATCGCTGTTGAACTAACGGGTGAATTGTTGAAGGCGGCGAAGGGGGCCGACTGTATTGCTACAGTTTGTCCAATGTGCCAAATGAACCTGGACAGTTATCAGAAGAAGGTGTCACAGGCCAAAGGTGAAGACTTGAAGATTTCGGTTCTCTACCTCCCCCAACTCATAGGAATTGCCTTCGGTCTAAGTGAAGAAGCTCTGAAACTGGGTCTCAACATGGCTTACACTGGCTCTTTGCGAGCAAAGCTCAAGAATTGACTATTTTTGCTGAAAGGCAAGGTTTATCCTTGCCTAAATTTTTCCCATAGACATATTACATAGTATGTGCTATGTAATAGTTATGCCGGTGAAACGCCAGAACAAGAAGGAAGCCCAAGCACGGGCAACCCACAAGAAGATCCTCATGGCGGCAACTAAACTATTCGCCCGCCAAGGCTACCACAAGACCACAATCACCGACATAGCCCAAGCGGTCCATTTAACCTCGGGTGCTGTGTTCCATCACTTTCCATCCAAAGAAGCTTTGCTCGAGGAGGTAGTGGGCTGGTTGGCCCGGGGCATCGATATATACTCAGACCACCTCAACCTGGCAGAAAAGGGTTCTTTATCGGTAGCGCAGGGAGTTGTGGATATAATGTGCGAGCATTTTCGCCGGCAACCAGAGGCGACAATCTGCCTGGCAGCGCTGGCTACAGAATTTGCCGGCAGCAGACACCCCATGGAAAAGCGGCTAAAAGATGTCTACGAGGACTTCATCGAGGCTTTTTCCCGTATACTGCAAAACCATCCAAAGGTAACAGACTCACAGGCGGCTGCAACTGCTCTAATAGGGGCAGTGCAGGGTATTGCGGTTCAGGGTCTATTACAGGCTCCAGAAAGGTCCATTGATGAGCTCGCTAACGGTTTTATGGGATTGTTGTCAGATTGGTAAGATTCTTGAATGTGATATGGGATGTGGAATTTGAGATGTGAGATGAAAAAAGCCTTGTTGGTGGCATCTCAGATCACAGATCTCACATTTGAAACCAACTTTTTTAGATTGCAGAGATTTTGACGGTCAGATAGGTCAAGAGAGATTAACCGGACAAAGGTAGACTGGCAGAAAGGAGAGATAAAGTGAACATAGTTGTCTTGCTTAAGCAGGTGCCGGACACGGAGACAAAGATCAGGATCGGCGGTGACGGCAAAACCATTGATACCAGCGACGTCAAGTGGATAATGAACCCTTACGACGAATATGCCGTGGAAGCTGCTCTTCGTCTCCAGGACAGTGCTGGGGCGAAGGTCACCATTCTCAGTATGGGTCCGGAGCGAGTGGTGGAGTCTATCCGCACTGCTTTGGCCATGGGCGCAGACCAAGGAGTACTAGTCGATGACCCAGGAACAGAAGGGAGTGATGGTTTGGGCAAGGCGAAGGTTCTGGCAGCAGCACTCAAAGACCTTGAATTCGACTTAATTTGCTGTGGCCACAGGGCGGTGGACGATGATGAAAATCAAGTGGGTATAATGGTTGCCGAGCTTTTGGGGATACCACATCTAGGTCTGGCCATCTCAGTAGAGGTAGCGAATGGCAAGATAAAGATAGAACGGCCCATAGAAGGTGCTCGCGTTACCCTGGAGGGAACGCTGCCAGCACTGGTGACCTTTGGCGGTGCTCACGCAGTGTGGAATCCAAGGTATGCTTCTTTGCCAGGGATCATGAAGGCCAAGAAAAAACCTCTAGAGACAAGGACCATTGCAGATTTGGGATTGTCCCCCGACGATGTGGGGGCTCAAGCAGCCAAGGTGAAGATAACTGCTATGGAGTTGCCAGCGGAGAGGCAAGCAGGTCGAGTAATTGAGGGGGAAACCGCTGAGAAAGCCAAAGAGTTGGTCCGCTTGCTCCACGAAGAAGCGAAAGTAATATAAACCAATGTGCGATATGAGATGGCGGGATCTCACATCCAATATCTCACATCCAACACAATAGCTTACCGTACAAACTTAGATAGGAGATGGTAGAAATGGCACAGGGAGTGTGTGTGATAACGGAGTTTCGGGAAGGCGCATTTCGCCGGGTATCTTTCGAGATTGCCAGCGAAGGAAGGAGGCTTGCCGATGAGCTGGGGGAACCGCTCGTGGCTCTTGCCCTGGGTGAGTCCATTGATGATTTGGCAACCGATCTTGGTAACTACGGGGTGGAGAAAGTCTACCTGGTGGACGACCCGAATTTAAAGGATTACAGGGCTGAGACCTACGTGCCGGTGGCGGCTGAAATCCTGAGCAACCTCGATCCAAAGGTGATCCTCACCCCCGCCTCAGTAGACGGAAAGGATTTCAGTGCCCGCCTGGCAGCCAGACTCGGGGCAGGGTTGGCCACAGACTGTACAGAGCTTAAGGTGGAGGGAGGTTCCCTCAAGGCCAAGAGGCCCATGTACGCTGGTAAGGCCT
>JASFKF010000075.1:0-7000 GCA_050118775.1 Syntrophobacterales bacterium | reverse complement strand
ATCTATGAGGGGCTCAAAAGAAATCAGTCGCCCATCTGAATCGTTTTTAGCTTGAAAAAAGGAAGGCACATACGCGGAGGATACCCGCTCCACAATGTGGGCGAGCTGTTCTTCCCTCGAAAGGTCATGATCTAGTATTTCTTCCCAGGCACGAATGAAATCCTCTAAAAGGTCTTCCGCCTCGCCTAAAAGGAAGAGATCTATGAAGGGTGCTATGGGTTCGGGATTGAGGAAGGTGGCTACGCCGCCCGCCACCACCAGGGGCTCGTGCTGGTGGCGGCGGGCGCTGTAGAGGCTCAATTTGCCAAGTTGCAGGAGGTGTACAAGGTTTGTAAAATCGTTTTCAAAGGCCAGAGAAAAAGCGACAATGTGAAAATTCGCCATGGGCCTCTGGTTTTCTACAGAGAGCGGACCAGGACCCGAGCTGGCGGCGGCCATGTCCTCTGATTCCGGTAAAAACAATCTCTCGCAAACTACATTGGGTAGCCGGTTGAGACGTTGGTAGACCATCTGGAAGCCCAAGTTGGACATTCCAAGAAAGTAGCGGTTCGGGTACACTAGGGCGATTGGGATCTTGCCACCCCAGTCCTTGATGACCGTACCGGTCTCGTCCGCCAACCATTGCTTCAGCCTGCGTTGCAGTTGCCAAGACATTAGTAACCTGTAGACGCCCTCGCCAAAAGTATATCTTCGAGTTTCCCTTGCCCCGAAGGAATCTGGCGAGGAAATTACTCCTTGGTGATTTCGGAACTCTCAGCTCACACGGCTCAATTATGCCACAGAGACCACGCTGCGTCCTCACTTTTTCATCACCTAAAGACATCTGTTAAAAAATTCTCCTCCATAGCCCCGCAGGGCAAAAACCACTAGCCGTGTACCTAATCCGCCTGCCGTCGGAGGAAGGTGGGGATTTCCAGTTCATCCTCGTCTATGGGCAGGTCTTTGTAACTCATGGGGCGACTCAACTCCCCCCTGCTGTCTTCACTCTTTCGATTCCGCCGCAAAAAGGTGGGGATATCCAAATCATCCTCACGGCGGGAGCCATGGATAACTCCCAAGTCGGGTTTAGGTCGCGCATCTATTTCGCCGATCCCAGTTGCAATGACAGTAACTCGCAATTCGTCTCCGGCGCTCTGGTCCAATACCGTACCCCAAATGATATTGGCATCCTCATGGGCTTCTTTCTGGATCAGCGAAGATGCCTCCTGGACCTCGTCAATAGTGAGATCCAGGCCGCTGCTGATATTCATGAGCACGCCCTTGGCTCCACTTATAGAAACGTCCTCCAGTAGAGGGCTTGATATAGCCTTCTGAGCCGCCTCAGTAGCCCGGTCTTCTCCAATGGCCATGCCAGTGCCCATAAGAGCCATGCCCATCTCGCTCATAATCGTTTTGACGTCGGCGAAGTCGAGATTGATCAAACCAGGAATGGTGATGAGATCAGAAATCCCTTTCACCGCATAGAGAAGCACGTCGTCAGCCTTCTTAAGCATTTCCAGAAAAGTAGCTTTCTTGGCCGCTAGGCTCAGTAACCGATTGTTGGGGATAGTAATGATAGTATCCACCACTTCCTTGAGCTCTTTGATCCCGCTATCGGCCGTCCTCATGCGCTGACGCCCTTCAAAATTAAAAGGTTTGGTCACCACCGCTACGGTTAGAGCGCCAATTTCCTTGGCTAGCTGAGCTACTATAGGGGCACCACCAGTTCCGGTGCCGCCGCCCAGTCCAGCGGTGACGAAGACCATGTCGCTGCCCTCTAAGGCCTGGCGGAGCTTGTCCGCGTCTTCCAGGGCGGCACTGCGACCAATCTCAGGGTTGGCCCCAGCCCCAAGTCCTTTAGTAATGTTTACGCCCAGTTGGAGCTTAGTGTTTGCCTTGGAGACTTCTAAGGCCTGGGCGTCGGTGTTGGCGGCGATAAAATCAACTCCTTTTAGACTGGCGTTAATCATGTTGTTAATCGCGTTACCGCCTCCACCTCCTATGCCAATTACCTTAATCTTGGCTCCGTTATCACTTTCAACGAACTCAAACATCATAATCCACCTCCTGCACTAAAGCGTTTAAGACATCTTCTCCCGCACCACTTCACGAGCCCTTGCGCTGTAGCCGACGGGCGAAGAAGACAAACCCCATAGTCAGAACTGCATAACAGCCCATGCATGTGAAGAACATGGTGACCACGAAATAAAGGTCCGACTCAGTCATTGTAGTCCCTCCTGGTTTAGCGACATAAGTTGTCGGAGGTTCATAAAGCTGAGTTCTCCTAAACCACGTCCTTGAACCATTTTCGCATTCGATCGAGGAGCCGATTAAAGACATTATTTTGACGTATGCGAAACAGTTTTTTTGGCTTGGAGTTTGCCCCATAGAGGACCAATCCCACCCCAGTTGCGTACATAGGGTTCTTTACCACGTCCACCAAACCGCCGATGGAGATCGGTAGACCAGTTCGCACCGGCAGGTTGAAAACCTGCTCGGCCAAATCGGCAATACCTGGCAGCAAAGCGGAGCCGCCGGTTATCACCAAACCGGAGGCAACAAGATCCGAATAACCGGAACGAAGTAGTTCACGTTGAAGCAAGGAACAAACTTCCTCAACTCGAGGCTCCAAAATCTCGCCCAAGATGTGCCGGCTAAGTACTTTTGGCTTGCCACCTCCAACACTGGGAACCTGAATAGTCTCATCCTTCTGAATCATGGCGGTGACAGCACACCCATATCGTTGCTTAATCTTCTCGGCCTCTTCCACCGGGGTTCGCAAACCCACAGCAATGTCATTGGTGAGATTGTTGCCGCCCAGGGAGAGAACTGAGCTATGGCGGATACTGTTTCCCGAGAAGATGGCCAAATCCGAGGTGCCACCACCAAAATCCACCAGTGCCACGCCCAATTTGCGCTCTTGTGGGTTTAGCACTGCTTCGGCAGATGCGAGGGACTCCAGGACTATGTCGCAGACGTCAAGGCCGGCCCGTTGGCAACATTTGACGATATTCTGGGCGGAGGTAACAGCGCCAGTAACAATATGAACTTTGGCCTCCAAACGTACACCGGACATGCCCAGTGGATTCTGAATGCCCCTTTGGTCATCAATAATGTATTCCTGAGGCAAAATGTGAATTACCTCTCTGTCAAAGGGTATTGCTACTGCCTTTGCTGCATCGATCACCCTATCGATGTCTTGCTGGCTTACCTCGCGATTCTTTACGGCGATGACACCATGGCTGTTGTGGCCTTCGATGTGGCCACCGGCAATACCGGCGTATACCGCATTGATCTCACAGCCAGCCATTAACTCTGCCTCTTCCACTGCCCGTTTGATCGAATCCACTGTACTTTCGATGTTGACCACCACACCTTTGCGCAATCCCTCAGAGGGGTGGGTGCCAATACCTACTATGTCGATTCCTTCTGGGGTCAGCTCGCCAACCACGGCGCAAATCTTGGTGGTGCCGATGTCCAATCCTACGATCAACGAATTATCTTTGGCCATGTTTAAACTCCCTTTTTCTGAGGTCGGTCCTGCTTGCGAACCTTAAAATTACCTCTGACAAAAATACGGTCTCCGTGGCTCAGATCAATCCCCCGCAGCTTAGGATGAAGCCCTTTTTCCTCAAGATAGCGCAAGACCTTCTCCAGTCTGGCCATCTTGGGGCCATAATTGTCGTGGCCCAGATCGATCTCGATACCACCTCGAACTGTAAAAATGCTGAGCCCTTTGTTCCTGCCCCAGCGGATCTCTGAGATGAGCCTCCAAGGAAGTCTCAGCTGGCTCTCGTGGTAAAAATCCAGAATTAGAGCAGTAAACTCCCTGGGAAGTTCGCACCCTGAAGCGGGAATTTCGGGATCGAATCCTGTTATTATGGGCAAACCTATATGTTTGCCCGGCGCAGCGCTGCTGAAACATACGCCTTGATCGTCCAACAGGTAAAATTGCTGGCCTTTTACCAGGGCCACCGGCTTGCGTTCAACTATCTCTATACGAATCCGATCTGGAATCTCCCGGCTGATTACAGCAGACGCTATCCAGGGATGGTCTGTGACCCTGTGTCTTATGCCGTCGAGATCAAGGGAAAGGATGTTCACTCCAGAAGGGATCATCGCTTGTTGAATGACGGTCTGCGGATCCAGCACCTGACAACCGCTCACCTGGACACTAGTGACATTGAGGAGACTTGAGGTGAGCAAAGAGCGGTAGCAGGCTACACATAGAGCACATAATGCGGTGAATGCCAGGAAAATTAAAAGAAACTGTGCTACCGAGCGAAGTCGCCGGCGCAGTTTGCCACCGTCGCCTCGATAGCTATTTCTTTTGCTTGAAGCTTTCACAGTTTCGAATGGTAGCGAGATTTGCATTAGTTTCTTACCCACCTTGATTCCCCGAAACCGTTTGCCTAAAATTACTAAGAGTTATAATGATTTCCCACCACTTCGATTTCTAGCTCGAGTTGCACGCCAAATTCCTGAGAAACTTTCTCCTGGGCGAGCTGAATCAGAGCATGGATATCGCTGGCCCGGGCCTGGCCTCGATTGACGATAAAGTTGGCGTGCTTTGGAGAAATCTGAGCATCGCCAATGCGAACACCCTTGAGCCCCACTGCCTCAATGAGCCTGCCGGCAAAATCGCCTGGAGGATTCTTGAACACTGAACCGGCAGAGGGAAGCTGCCATGGTTGTTTCTCTTTCCGGACCTTGAGCAACGAACGAATCCTTTGGCGAATTTGCCCTCGAGAGCTCGGAGTTAGTTGTAACTCGGCCTCCAGGACCACGGCGGCTGGTGGCAGTTCGAGTCTGCGGTATGAGAAGCTGAGTTTGGTTCCCATAAGTTTTGCTAGAATGCCGTCTGAGAGAAGCACGTACACAGCTTCACAGACATCAGCCATATTCCCGGCATGGGTGCCGGCGTTCATTCGCAAAGCACCTCCCACTGAGCCGGGTATGCCAGCAATAAACTCAAGACCGCTGAGATTTTGTTGCAGGGAAAAGCGCAGTAGTCGACTGAGACGCAACCCTGCGCCCGCCTTGACTCTCCCCGTGGGATCAATACATTCCACCTGGGAGAAAGCTTTTTCCAGGCTAATGGCAACAGCCCTGGTACCTTCATCCTGCACCAAGAGATTGGTTCCCCGGCCAAGAATGAAATAGGGATGATGGTTTTGATTCAGCACCTGGACGGCGGTTTGCAGCCCTGCCAGATCTAGAGGACGGAGGAGGCAGGACACTGGCCCCCCTACCCGCATAGATGTGTGTCCTGCCAGCATGATATCCCAGTCGGCTTCCACTCCGTCCAGGTGCTGAAGTTGTTTTTTTAGTTTATCTTCCATCATTTTTTGTCATCAACGGCCGACCCAATTAGCGGGTCATGCATTCCTTACGTTGCTGTCCATGGAGTGTTGGAGTACTGGAGTATTGGAGTGTTGAATAAAGAATGAAATCCACTGAAACGTGCATTGTCAGCACTTCCATTACTCCATTACTCCACTACTCCATTACTCCAGTTTTTTATGCCAGCTGCCACCTGCCCGCTGCCAGCTCTTATTTGCTTCCTTCTCTTTCCTGTAAGCGTTTTAAAAACTCCTCGCCTGTTTGCCAGATATTTCCTGCGCCGAGAGTTAAAAGCACATCTTTCTCCCGTACTTCTTCCAATAGAACCGGAATGACATCCACAGGATTGGGGATGTACCTGATGTTACCGTGACCGTGTTCTTGGATGGCAGTTGCCAGCTTTTCAGCATGCACCCCAGGAATCGGAGTTTCGCTGGCTGGGTAGATGTCAGTGACGATGAGAACATCAGACTGGTAAAAGGCAGTGGTAAAGTCCTCGAATAGTGCCTGGGTGCGGGTGAAACGGTGGGGCTGAAAGAGCACATAGCGGCGGTGTGCCGGAAAGGACTCGGCTATGGTTCTGAGCACTGCCTTTATCTCGTTTGGGTGATGGCCATAGTCATCGATTATGGTGATTCCAGCCACTGATCCTTTAATCTGAAAGCGGCGCTGTACCCCAGTCATCTCTTTCAGGCCAAGGCAAATAGCAGGGAAGGGGATTTCTAGTTCGTGCCCTACGGCAACGGCCGCCAAGGAGTTAAGCACATTGTGCCACCCAGGTATGGAAAGGTTGACTTTGCCCAATTCCTGACCCCGATAGTAGGCGAGGTAAAAGGCATTGAGTCCGTCAAAGGAAACCTCGCGGGCTTGGAAATCAGCCTGGGCTGAAAAACCGTAGGTGACCAGTCGTTTGTTGATCCTTGGCAGAAGGCTCTGAATGTTTTCATCCTCGAGACAAAGGATATTGAGACCGTAAAAGGGAACCTGATTCATGAATTCAAGAAAAATTTCTTTAATCTCATTCAGATCCTTATAAAAGTCGAGATGCTCGGTATCGATGTTCGTAACTAGAGAAATGGTAGGTGAATAGAGGAGAAAGGTTCCATCACTCTCGTCTGCCTCCGCCACCACGAAGTCACCCTGGCCGAGCTTGGCATTAGTTCCCCAGGCATTCAGACGGCCGCCGATTACTACAGTGGGATCCAGGCCGCCCTCGGCCAGTACCGTACCCACCATGGAGGTGGTGGTGGTTTTTCCGTGAGCTCCTGCGACCAGAATTGCATATTTTAGCCTCATAAGCTCGGCTAGCATCTCCGCCCGGCGGATAACCGGTACATGATAGTCTCTATTGGCAGCCAGAACTTCAGGATTGTCGGAATCAATGGCCGATGAAACCACGACCACGTCAGCATTGGCCACTTGGTGGGGCTGATGGCTGTAGTAGATAGTTGCCCCAAGATCTTCGAGTCGACGGGTAATCTCCGTTTCTTGTAAGTCGGAGCCGCTGACCTGATGATCGAGGTTCAAGAGCAATTCAGCAATGCCGCTCATACCGATGCCACCGATTCCAACGAAGTGAATGTGATAAGAACGTTTGTACATTTTTCAGTTTAGCCGGTTTGGCCAGTTAAGCCTGTTTAGCCGGTTGGCCGGAGAGTTCCCAGGATCAGTCAACTGG
>JASFKF010000074.1:0-7011 GCA_050118775.1 Syntrophobacterales bacterium | reverse complement strand
CGGTGGAGTTCGTCCTGATATTCTTGAGTCAGGTTGTAAGTGATGTTTTGGGTATCAATACAGGACCACTCGCAGCGGGCTTTTCCCAGGCAGCAGCTGGGGGTACGCAGGTTGGAGCCAGAACCGCCCAGGTCCATATTTAAGTTGTGGGTCAATTCGTAAAAAACCGGCTCCAGCTCATCGGTGGTGGTGCCGAGGAGGATGACGTCTCCGGTGGAGCCGTGCATGTTGGTCAGGCCGCTGCCGCGCCTTTCCCACAGTTCACAAAGATTTCTGAGCTGCTCGGTGGAATAAAACTTACTTGCGGGCTGGTTGACGCGCAAAGTGTGAAAATGGGCCACGTTGGGGAAAAGGTCAGGACGGTCGCAATAGCGGCCGATGACACCGCCGCCGTAGCCCAGGACGCCCACAATGCCGCCGTGCTTCCAGTGTCCCTCTTTGTCTACATAGGACTGTTCCATTACGCCCAAGAGGTCCTCACACATGGGCTTCCTCGCGGCTACCTGTTTGATGTCCGAGATGAAGCTTGGCCAGGGCCCCTTTTCCAGGTCGTCCAGTAGGGGGGTTTTGTGTTTCAATGCCATTCCGTTTACCTCCTTCAATTGGAAACAATTTCCTTGCCTAGTGAATTCGGATTAACCTAAAGTTGGAATTCTCACCTCCCCTCTCATGGCTGCTAATTGGATAAACAGCTTTACATTTTCTTAATAATTACATATAGTTGCGCTACTCAATTTTAGGTGGGACAAATGGGAAATGGTATCCATAGCGCTATTCGTGAATCAATTCACTCAGTGATCTCTGTTTGTATAAACCGTCTGATGAATTTTGTCAATCAAAATAAGATCAAGGAAATAGCTGGAAAACTACGTGGGTGGATAGAGGTGCGGTTGGACTGCCCTCTTAGAGCCTAATAGTCACCTTATCCGTCTGTAATAATAAATAATAATCTGACTGATGATCCTGAAGAGCTTATCGTGGCCATCGCTCTAAACAGGGCAAATGAAGTCAATGGTAAGGCCATTCTTTAGGAGGCCTCAAAAAGGGTTCTCAGAAAAACTAGCAAGGTCGCCCGCAGGAGCTCAAGTTGACACCATTTGATGGGGCGACCTTGTAATTAAACTCTTACGCTTATGGGAAAAGATTCAGGCTTGATTAGCAAAAGCTCCAGATGATGGTCTAGTCGTCACCCATCTCTCTTTCTTCCTTGTCAAGATCGGCGTGCTCGGGGAGCAAGTAAAGGGTGGTGCTCCCACTTGACCAGTATTTCAACTGACCGTCGTTAACCATCTCATTAACGATTTTCTTTACCTGACGCATTTTCATATCGGGAGCCGCCTTGCAGATCTCGTTAAAATAATGCTTGGTCTTACCCTTTTTTGATTTCATGAAATCAATGATCGCCTGTTTGATTTCCTCGCTCATGTTTTCCTCCTTGAGGCGTACTAGAGAGTGCCAAGAGAATAAGTGAATCAATTCACTCACTCTTCATCTATAATCCTCAGCCCAACTTTTGTCAATAAAAAAAGCTGGTAAGGATAATCTATCTTTTATTGTTCGGAGTTTATATATATTATATAAAGGTTTGGGCTTAGGTAGCTCTCTGAAGCATATTCACAGGAAAACGTTATGGGCTAGCGAAATCGAGGGTCTGCATGTCTCTCAAAAAACACCTGGAGGAATTAGAAGCTTTTCGGGCCACTAATAATGAGCCGGGCATTGCTAATGCCTGCTTCAAGATCGGTGACATCTACTTACAGAAGGGAAACTGGGGCGAGGCCAAAGAATACCTAAGAGAGGCAAAGGTCATATGTGGAAAACTGGGCAACGAAGAAGGCTCCGCCATAACCGCCATTGGATTGGGAGATGTGTACCGGAAAACTCGAAATCATCAAACAGCCCGCATCCATTACCAGCAAGCATTGGGTTTTTTTGAAAAAGATGGGGACGAAAAGAAGATTGCCAACCTTATGGAGAGATTAGGTGAGTTAGCTAGAGACCAAGGAGATTTCAGTGGAGCCTTGGAGGCTTTTAGCAGAGCCAAGAAAATATGCCAGAAGCAGAATGATGAACTGGGCTTAGCCCATTTCAATGAGAAAATAGCACTGGTGTACAGGAGCAATGGCCAACTTGAGATTGCAATTCAGAGTTTTGAGGAAGCCTTGACATACTATGAGCGACACCGCGTTGCGGATCGACTTGCCTTTGTCCTAACTGGCTTGGGTGAACTTCAATACAAGATAGGACAACCACAGGAAGCTCTGGATTACCTAGGGAGGGCCTTGCACATCTACAAGAGGCTGGGGGCGGGCAAGGAAGCAGAATTGATAGCAGCGGAAATATCTGCCATTGAAGCCACATTGGAAGATGAGGGAAAGGGGGTGAATAAAGGTTGAGCACCCCCCTGCCCTCCCCTCGTTTATGCTTTATGGGGTTCGCCCTTGACATGTGAGGGAGAGGTAGTTAAGCTTGCTAATTCAGGCATTTACGAATTCAGGCATTATGGAATGGAGTTAGATAGTTATGGAAGAAAAAAAGAAGGAAGAGGTTTCTGAAGACACGATCTTTCGCGCTTTGAGAAAGCAACTTTTGGCAACGCCCTACTCGGCTCCGCTGCACTACAATTTGGGTCTTGCCTATGCCCGCAGGGGCCAACTGGACGAGTCAATCACGGCTTTCCAGCAGGCCATTGTTTTTGACCCAAAAATGGTTGAGGCTTACATCAACCTGGGAGGAATTTTTTTACGCAAGGGTAATTTGGATGCTTGCATAGAAGCCAACCAGAAGGCACTGGAGATAAACCCCAGCCACCCTCTCGCCCACAGTAACCTGGGCTTTGCCTTGATCCAGAACGGAAAAGTGGATGAGGGTATGCTTGAGTATGAGAAGGCCCTGGAAATAGATCCAAATCAGGCTGCAGTGCGGGCCAATCTCGGTGGAGTCTATTTCCAAAAAGGCGAGTTTGAGGCTGCCATTAGGGAAAATCTCCAAGCGCTTGAATTAAACCCTAATTTTGCTCTTGCCCACAACAACCTAATCCATGCTTATCGCGCAGTCGGCGATGACGAGTCGGCCAAAACCCACTGTGAGAAAGCACTTGAACTTGGCTTTCAAGTAAATCCTGAACTGGCTGCAGAGCTTGGCTGCGGCTAGAGGGAGTAAGGGTGCATGGTGACAATTCAGCCCGAAAACAGTTACGTAGTGATTAAATACACGGTAAAATTAAAAGATGGTGAGGTCATCAAAGGTGACCCCAAAGAAGGTCTAGCCCATATGGAGTTCGTCACCGGTTACAATCAGGTAATCCTCGGGTTGGAAAAAAGATTGATCGGCATGTCCAAGGGAGATAAGGGTCAAATCGCCGTACCCCCGGAAGAAGGCTTTGGTTTACATGATCCTACTCTGATTCAAGAGAAACCTTATAAAGAATTTCCGCAAGGTAGAAATCTGGAAGAAGGCAGATGGGTTAGGGCCACCAACCCTGACCATCGGGTAACATTTGGCTATTTGGTATTAGAAAAAAAACCGGACCGGATCATCCTTGACTACAACCATCCACTGGCGGGAAAGACTCTAATCTATGATCTTGAACTAGAAGATGTCAGAGAGGCAAACCAGGAAGAGTTAGAGATTCTAAGGCCTTGTGAGTTTGGACAAGGAGAGTCTCTGGTTATGGAGTAGGGGAAAAAGGAAACTCGCTCCAATCCCCAATTCAAAAGCTTTGATCGTTTGGATTTGGAGAATAGGACCACGGAGCTATGGCAAAACTAACTCCTGAAGAGGAAGAGAAAAAAAGGGCGATCTTCGACGGAATGTCCCCCAAAGCCCAGGAACGCATCCTTAAGAAGGGCTATGATGGGTGGGACCCTTTTATGAAGCCCAAAGAGCCCTTGGGCTACAAGTTAAGACAAGAGGCCAAGGGTGAGGAGGTTAGCCTTGATTCCGGCCACGAGTTGTATGAGAGGTTTTTCGCCGGACGCAAGATAACCGATTACTCGGCCGAATATGTCAAGGGAGTTTTGGAAATAGCAGAGGGTATTTTCCGTGAAAAAGATAGTTACCGAGGCATGTACGATTTCAGCTGCTGGTATGCCAGTTGGTGCGAAAAGAATGAAAAGGAAGAATGACCAATAGGGAGCCGCACTTGGATCTTTTTATTGCGAGAGGTAGTTGTATATGAGCAAATTCGTGATTCATCCCTTAGTTGTGGGCATTAATGAGACTGACCAGGGCATTATGACCTACCAAAAGGGCTACGGTAAGCGTATTTTTCTGCCCATATATGTTTTCTACCTGGAGGGTGGTGATCAGAGAATTCTTGTGGACACCGGTATGGATGAATTCATGGTTCCTCCCGGGGCCAAAGAAAAGACCGGTCTACAAATTATGGAATTCGAAGAGGCACTGGCCAGTGTGAATTTGAAGCCGGAAGATGTGGACATAGTAATCCAGACTCACCTGCACAATGATCACTGTGAGAATACCTACAAGTGCACAAATGCCAAGATTTACGTGCAGCAAGCAGAACTGGATTTTTTCAAGGCGCCCCACCCTCTTGACCACCGCTACTATTCTGACCTTCTTGACGACTCCGAGGTGATTACTTTGGAGGGGGATGGACAAATCGTTCCTGGCCTTCGCGTCATTCTGACTCCGGGGCACACAGTTGGTGGGCAATCTGTTGTGGTGGAGACCCATGAGGGCACTGCAGTCATCACCGGCTTTTGTTGTAATGGCGATAATTTTCCCAGTGTGGGCCCTGCGGTAACACCGGGCGTGCACATAAACGCCATTGAGGCTTATGAAAGCGCCCAGCGCGTTAAAGAACTCGCTGATATTTTGATTCCAATCCACGATATTGAAGTGGGACGGAGGGGAAAGATTCCAGCCTGAAAAGACGTTCCACTCGAGCAGTATTGGCGATGAAACGGACGATAGAACTCCGAAGAGGAAAAAAAAAGAAATATTTCTGCCATTGCTGTCGCCAAGAACACAAGTTTTGCTGGACTTGCGACTGCGGCTTTCAGATATGTCTTGCTTGTATGCAGGAGAACCAGTGGGGTATAAGCGGTAAC
Source organism: Syntrophobacterales bacterium (assembly GCA_050118775.1). Lineage (GTDB taxonomy): Bacteria > Desulfobacterota > Syntrophobacteria > BM002 > BM002 > BM002. The sequence goes on along the minus strand of JASFKF010000074.1, from coordinate 1,936 downwards.
TCTGTGACCTGGATCTGCCCCGACTGTGGCGAACTGCGGGGTATCTAACCTTACCAACAATGACCTTCCACACATATCGCTTCAAATTGCACCATCCGGAATCGTTTCCCCACGTCCTTAGGACTGTTAATCGCCATATATTGAAGAGCAAAACAGTTTACCGTTGGCAGGGCTCTCCCACTTCCTTTGCCTGCCCTGGAGACCTTTTCCTTGCTTCGGAAATAAGCAAAGAGGTTCCCGCTTTCTCTGAATCTGTTGAGCTACCAGAGTCACCGCTCAATCATCTGGTGCAGCTCAAGCCCGGGCGGGCTGCCCTCCTGTGGGACAAGTCTTTTTTGTGGGGATTCCTAGCGGTTAATACTCTTAGGGATCTCGGTTTCTCTTTTGATCTGCTTACTGCCACTGATGTGAGAGGTGGGGCTCTTGCAGGCTACCAGTTGCTTGTTGTTCCAGGTGGTTGGGCCGGCATCAGAAGCGAAGAGTTGGGCGTTAGCGGTCGGGAAGAGCTGCGACGCCATGTGTACAGAGGTGGAGCCTACTTGGGAATCTGCGGTGGTGCTGGACTCGCTCTTCAGGTGGATGAAGGGCTGGCGCTGGTGCCTGTTACCCGAAAACCCATAGCTGATCGACTCCCCAACTTTAGCGGTTCTATACGGGTGCGCCAGGCAAGTTCACACTCTCTTTGGTGGTCCCTTCGAGGGGAGGAAGTCTTCCAAGTTTGGTGGCCTTCGCAGTTTGATCTCCTTGAACCTGACAAAATCAAGGTTCTCGGACGATATGGCCGGCCAGAGAGTGATTTCTCCGTCTCGGATCTTAAGGTCTCTGAATTTTTGGCGGCTGGAAGAGATTGGAAACAATTTGAAGAGGCATATCAGATCAATCTCGACCCAGAGCGTCTCATCAACGAGCCTGCAGTTCTTGAAAGCAGATATGGTGAGGGCAGAGTCTTACTTTCATATCCACATTTGGAAACCCCCGGCGATGCTCCGGGCAATACCGCTCTGTTCAATATTTGGTATGATTTGCTGAATAATTCAGTTGTTAGAGCCCATGGGGATTTTGATAAGGTCAGCCCACTAAGAATAAAAGAGGTTGGTGGGAAGATTTTGGAGCGGATAGGAGAAATAGCGCGAGAGGCCCGTATGCTGGTTGCCTTAGGTGAAAGACATAATCTATGGTCCTGGCGCAATTCCTGGTTATTACAGTGGAAAAGGGGTGTCCGTGGAGCCGAGTATGGCACAATTTCCGTACTTTTGACTGGACTTGTAGATGAGTTGGAGAGGACTGGAGCGGTGGCAATTGTTTCTCCCACCCCCCTTAAAGTGGAAATGGTCGAGGAAGTTCAAAGACTTGAGGAGCTTTGGCGGCTATTCCAAGGTAAAAGTCGCTTTTTGTTGGAGGAGGAAGGGCGGGAACTAAATTGCGAAAATGAAATAATTAGCAGTAAGTTGAGTCCTGAACTTAGAACTTTACGAAGAGAAGTTTTCAACTGCGTTCACTGTTACGGAAGCAAGAGTTATGGTGGTCTCTACCGCCGTCTTTTGGACCAGATCGATTCTCTTCTGCTGGGCGCATTGCTTGTTAGACCTACCTAGGGAGTCAACCTCTACTCCAACCCTCCAATACTCCATAAACAGTTGCGGTGTATCACATCTTTTGAGCAACTTGTGGTTGCCAGGGTCGGGACCCATGGGGCCTCAGGGAGATTCATATAAGACAAATCTCCCCACGGATGGCGCACACTCAGCTATTGTTCGAAAATAACGGGGGGGGAAATGGGGACCATTTACAAGTAAGCGGCCCTTCCAGGTGGCATGTAAGCGCTCCTCCAAATCGTAAAAGGGTTTGTCCGGATATAGGTACAACAAGTCATGACCGCTGAGGTTGGCTCGGAGAAAATCCGCCTGTATAAACGTTGCCTTGGACAAGTTAAGTG
>JASFKF010000073.1:0-7045 GCA_050118775.1 Syntrophobacterales bacterium | reverse complement strand
CTTTGTAAAAAAATACTTCACTTTTAGAAACTAAACACAGAAGGGTCATTGTCAATATCATAAATAAGTATTTTCCAGATTAATCAACCGGCACAAAATTACCGTCTCTCGCGCACTTTCTATTAGACACGTCATAATTTATACAACTATCGTTTACCCCGTCTTTTTGACAACCATTTGCTTTTGTCCACAATTTCGACTGAGTCTCGGCCTTCTAAAACCATTTTCTTATTCGTCGCTCCCCTCGTAGTCATCTCTGCACTCGCATTCGTCTCTGCCGTCAAGACACCCTCAGTATCCCCTAAGCGAAAATCGGCCTTGTAAGAGCGAAAAAAACAAAGCAAGTCCGTCAATCCATCACGATTAATATCCTTGCTGTGTCTCTGACAAAAAGAAAGGCTGTCCTCAACTCCCTCCCGCCCAAATCTGAGGGTTTCCAAGTCTATTTCAGAGGGCGCATGAAAGTCCGCAGTTGATAGTATTGCCACGGGGATAAGACCCCACTTCCACGGTAAGATCTTGTTATGTTCACTGAAAGGCCTAATGTCGATGTCCAGGTTTACTGTTGACAAGAGTGGCCCATAATCGGTACCCATTTGGAAATTGGAAAAAGTAGCTCCAGGATACTGTCCCCCCAGGATAATCCAACCGAATGATTCAGGACTTTGATAATTATTGGTGACAGGAATATTTTCAGTGCTCCAGACAAATCCATCGTCGAGCCAATATTCTACTGTGCCGTTTTCTTTCATTCCTACTCTCAGCTTGTGTTTCCCTGCTGTTCGCCCCTTGCCAGTATCTACAAGGAGGCATTCATCTTTTGTAGGATTACACCATTTAATGAAATAGTTATCTGCCAGTGTATCATTTTGGCCGAATGCAGCAAACTCCGTGGCGAAGTAGGTAGAGGCAATTGGGCACACATCCCTTATCCAAATGTGGATGCCACTGTCCACTGTTGGATATTCATCTTCAAAAGTCACCTCCATCCATGGTGTTTTAGTGGAGATGAAATCATTTACTTCATATGTGCAATAGTGCGCCATGACTGGATTCTTGTAATCGAGAGATGGTTCTTTTAATATGAGATATTGATCAGTAGTTGAATCGCATGTACCAGCTATGACGCACACCCATTCATTGTCACTCCAGTAAACTGTTTGCTCACTGTGAGCTACTCCTGGAATTATCAAAAGAGTTATCACAGTAATTGTTATTAATATTTTTTTCATCTTTTTCTCCTTCACAACTCTAACGTATATCAAAGCTAAACTTGCTTACCTTACTGCTTACATTTGTTTAGGTAAATCAAGTTGCATAAAAGTGTATACTTATATATACAATCGGTTCTCTTTCGCTCAGTTTGAATTCTTTACCCATTGACATAAAAAACACCAAAAGCAACTGTCCAATTTTGTTATTTTCATTGAAATATTGCAAAAAAATCAAGACCCTGTCTATTGCATTACAATCTCGAAGACTATGCTGTCCAGCTTTTAATCCAGAGGCTCACACCAATTTAGAGCATAGACTATGCCAGAGATTCACTCGTGCTTCTAGAGACGATCTTTGCTTAAATTTTGTTGCCAATCGAATCTGGCCGGACTAGGGTAATAGGCGGATCTGAGTGCATGACACGCTTGATGACTTGGGCAAACTAATGTGGTGGGGCAATACCAAGGGTTTTTACAATTCAGGATAAGGATTTTTGATTTATTAGGCTACAGAGCCGCACTCATTTGGCTCTTCAGTCCATAGCTATTGTCCGAAACAGCCTCGCTAATCAGCTGATAATCGTGTTCCGGGACAAAGGTGAAACGGACACCCAAGGCATGAGGTGTGTTAAGGTCAGTATCTGCGGTCTTAGACCATATCCTTTCAGCGGTAGCAAGAATGAGTTGCCGTTCGGCAGGCTTGAAAACTAAGCGAAAATTATCAAGTTCATCGGGCAATTCAGAACAGCGAATTAGAGTGCCGTCGGTACTCAAGTTCTCGGTCCTGCAGCTCACTAGACCATCAGCAGTTATGATAGTTGCTGACCAGGAAATTTCAACTCTAGGGTGTTGACGCTTTTCTATAGCCATGACTCCCCCTTTTTTGTCGAAAGCTTCCACCAGTTGCCGTCAGTCAAGGACTAATCTGATGTGCTCAAATGGAAATATTTTAGAAAGTGTAGATGGGAAAGACAAATGGGGGCAAGGTCAATATCAAGACCTGGCCAAGAGAATTGAACAGTGCAGCATTAGCACTTTACCACAAGTGAGAGTGGTATTGTCAAGATAGAAATCAAAAGGGGTCAAGTCTACGTTTGACTCTTGCATGCAAACCGCAAGAGTCAAACGTAGACTTGACCCCTTTGCGAACAAAATGGAGTCGAAGTTTCTTTAGTGGAGGCAATAACTCTCTCCACATGTGGATGAGACAGTAGGCCAGAAGAATCCCGAGATACCCGTGAAATACGTCCATAAAGTCAGGTACTCTGCCTGGCACGAAGAACTGCACAATTTCTGTCAACCCCGGAATTAGGAATATTAGAAAAACTAGACGGCTCCGCTTTAGTGGGAAAAAGATCAGGGAGATAACAAAAAGTAATGACAAATGATAGATTGCATCTGAGTTGACACCCATTGGAACAAATACCCTTTTTTGATTGGCATGGGGAACCCCAAATGATCGGGGTTTTATCATTGCCCTACTATCTGGGTAAGTAGTCCTGCCTGAAATCTCAACAAGACTTTTTCCCCTTTGGCTTTGAGGTAATACCAATTGTCATCGGCCAATATGGCTGCCCGGCTGTCATCAGTAGTAGGATTTTTTCTCCCAAGATAAGCAGGATATCCAAGGCTGAGCAGAACCTCTCTTTTGGTCATACCCACTTCTGCAATTCCCTCTAAGACGCTTTCACGAAAATCTAGGTTAACTTTATCAAGACCGACTGTTTGCTTATTTTGTGCGAAAAACTTGTAAAATGATACTCGCGTATTCACTCCACCATAACCTATGCGCCAGCCAGTAAGTGTATAAGTTTCCCCGGTGGCAATAAACTTGATTTCTTTGGTTGAAATAGCTTTAATAGAGCACTCAGTCCCTGGGGGAATAAAAAGGCCAGCGGAAAAAAGGTTCATACTTTTGATTTTGTTTTTTCCTTGAGCCCTAAAACTAACTCTGTTAAAAACCGTTTGCCCCTCTAACTCTTTAATACCCGATCCTTTGAGGCTTTCACAGCCCAAATGGGCCAAAAAGAGTAGAATGAATAAAATAAACCATCTTCCTCTGCACATGGCTTGCTTTCTCACAAAGTCGATTTCTTCGAGCTTTTTTATCACACTTTTTTTAAGCTATTGAGACGCTTTCAAATTACATGAATGAGGAGAGAATCCGCAACAAAAAACGTTCCCATTAGCAAGGCCGTATGTTTCAAGGAGAATAAGTGCGTAAACCAAGCAGGGTGATGATTATAAGAGAGCTTCAAGAAGAAATCTGGCGCATGATTGAGCCTCAGATCGATTCACATGGTTTAACCACCGACTCGGACCGAGAGATTATGATGATGGAAATTCAGAGGTTTGTAGAGGACAAGGCTAAATCACTTGCTATAGAGGAATTGGCAGATGCGCTCTATTCACCAAAGCAGACTATGGCACTATTTCTCGAGTATCTTCATAATAAGGGTATAGCAGGAAGCCCGGTTGCCAAGGATGGGAAAGAGTGAGGTGAGAAAAAAATCCCCACTCCCGATTGTTACGAGGGTGGGGAATTTAAAACGGCATGGATAAGAAACGAGCTTGTGACTCAGAATCATGCCGTATGGGCGAAAGATAACTCCGAAGAGATGTAAAGACAAGAGGGCGGAGGCAAATTTTTTAACTTTTGCTCTGACTAGTTTCCATTTACTTTTTAGCTTATTGGCATCATATTTGCGACAATCAAAACGGACATTTTTTAAAAAAGTGCGATTTAGGAAAGGACTCCGTTTAAAAACCAACTGTATCCAAAAGGCTACCTAGATGTTGCATTTTCCTAACATTCTGATACTACCGGACAAAGTCTATAGCCTTTCCTTTCAAAAAGCTGAAAGTAAGCGTGCTCTCGACCGTTTTCTCTTTGATTACAACGTACAGGGTGTGAGCTTCTCTGATCCTTATGACAAATGGAAAACTCTTCTGGGAGTAAGCAAGGAGTTCTGGGAAGACTATCCCTTCTATAAGTTGGGTGTTCCTCTGGAATGGCTTCTCGTGAGGTTTTTGCACCACCACCTTACAGCCGAATCACTCGACTCGCTCTCCGGTGATAATGGGCAAGTACTCAATTCATCTAATTTCAGAACCTTACTGGGAAGTGAAATGACCGAAACTGAAGGGGAAGAATCACTTAGAATTTTGCTTAAGTCTTGGGCTGAGGTTCATCCGCAAGGGGTGATTGAATTCAAAGACATCTACGTTTCTAGCCACTTTACAGCAGAAACATTGAGGCAAAGCATCGAAACACTAAAATCTAACGGACATCTCAAAGACTTGGGGCAAAATGTCTATCTAGTCGAAAAGAAAATCATTGAGTTGAAAGCTGATGCATCATACAAGGAGTAACTTACCACAAAATGTCCCGGGGTCTATCTCTCACAAGAAAGAACAAGCTAGTCACTGCGCTATTGGCTACTATATTCTTAATTTTTCTACCAAATACAATCTCCGGTGCTTCAATTTACAACAGCGATCTCAAGCCCCACAGAGTACAAATAGAGTACAAAGACGGATCACAGTATTTTGTAACGGTTTACAATTCATCTACCCACTATTTTGACTGCAATTACGGCTGTCAGGTAAAATTAGTAAAAACTGGCTACACCAGAACATTAAATGTTGATGCGGTTGTCATCATCGACGATGGAAAGCTGAGAGTGAGATAGAACCACGCAGGCTAACTCTGAGGTTGGGTGAGCCTCCACCCTTCCTTTCAGCCAAAACTTACCTTGCAAACATCTCTGGCATATTTCCTGCACTTCTAGCTTATCTGTAGAGACAAGTTAAGCTCCCTGCAGTCCGCCTTCGGCGGACCGGGAATGCGCTAGTCCCGTTGAATTTCCCCAAGGGAACCCTATTCCACAGGGCTAGCTGTAGCATTGGGGGGAGGCACGCATGAATAAGCAGGAAAAGCGTATAGTCCCAAGAGCTGAAATCAAGTGGCCTGTAACCATGTTGAGCCCTCAACTCCAGGTGGAAGGCAAGATAGAAAACTTTAGCTCCAAGGGTGCCTTCGTCTCCTGCAAGGAACTTCCTCCACTTGACGGGGGCTTTCTAATGGTCATCAAGGCTCCCGAATATAAAGCAATGAATCTTAACGCAAAAGTGGTCTGGTCAACTGTTGTAAAGAACAGTGAAGGAGATTGCTATTTTGGTATAGGTGTCCAATTTACCAGGATGTCACCAGATGACCGCCAGGCTCTTCACCAATTGATTGCCAAGCACTTTGAGATGAAGACTTTCCACAAGGCGGTTGATGGTGAGTAGCTTTTAACTCGCCAATGGAGGCCTGCCTACAATGAAGCTTGCCTGCAGCCAATGCAACAAAATTTTGAAGACCCTTGACCAAGACGATTTAACCAGGCTGCTTCACAGTGATGAAGGAGTCTATTGCTTCTGTAGTGAAGGCTGCAAAGACGCATGGTCTTATCCTATTGTTACAGAAGAAGAAATTGAAAGCATCAGCCAGTCTTCACTTTAACCCTCACTACTCTTAACGAACCTTTACTTTGGCGGCCGGAGGAAGGCATTAACCATCTTATCCCCCAGGGGCAGGCGAGAGACTCTTCCAAGATTTTTTATCATGAAATCAAAGGGCAGCAGCCTTAGCCAGGGATTGTCGAGAAAAGTTCTGGCTGCGTCATGATAATACTCCTGCAGGTCGCAGGCTCGATTCAGTCCATCAATAAAATTACCCTCCCCAGCTGAAAAAGTTCCATGCCGGACAATAGCGCAGATATCCTTACTCTCGAGGGAAGTGGCCACTCCATCTGCCAGTTCATACGAGCCGTGTTCAATCCTTTCAACCAGGCCAATTCCACCTGGACAGCAAATTTTAAGCTGCTCATGCTGGACAAACATCAAACTATTAAGGCTTTCCTCGCTCCTAAAGAGTCTAACTAGAACGTTGACGCTAGTTGGCTGACCATGGATCACGGCTGAGATCTCTGGGCGACGCTGATAGATGGTAAAATGGGCAGGATGCTCAGAGGTAATCTTTTCCACTTGTTTCAGCCCCCAGAGTACATCGTATCCCCCCTCTACTATTTCGACTACAGCAAGACAAGTATGAGGCCGATGGGCAATGTAACGCAGATTCTTGCCAGATCCCGTAATGACAAATCTTTTGTTATGGAGTTCGGGAAAATCTTTATCCATCCGGTGACGCATTTTTTCCCTGGCACCTATTGGCGGAAATTCCTCAATTGACAAATCGTCAGCCCTCACTGAAATATTTCCAGCCGTGCCCGCGGCTGCTTCGATGAAACATAGCCTTTCTGCTACCTTACCCAAGTAAAAAAGTAGATCCTCGACTCTAGATTCCACCTTAGCACCCTGTACTAACTTCGTTGTTAAGTTAAAGCATCCCTGACTATACCCGCACCGACAGACTCTCAGCGATGTTCCTGAAGGATTGCTGCCATCCTCCTGCCTGCTCATCCCCTTGTTCGGCCCGGGCCTGGTATTCTCGGTAAACGGTATCCACCATTCCAAAGCAAATGTTTTGGACCCCCCATAGATTAACTTCGAATGGCAACCCACTCAACAGTTTGGTGGTTTGTTCCAGTTTATGGAGCACTGATAAATCGTCAGGATTTGCTTTGAGTCTGTTGGCTAGACGTTCGAGAGCTTTTCTTATACTGTAATCAAGTGACTCGCCCTCCAGAGAGATACCCTCCAATTGAGCCTCCCGCAGCAGATGTTCTATGCGGTTTAATTCGAGGTCATCATTTTCGAATGCTCGATGTAATTCCGCATTTAAGACGAACTCGGCGGCTGTATACAGAGCTTTTGGTGGTGGGGTA
>JASFKF010000072.1:0-7060 GCA_050118775.1 Syntrophobacterales bacterium | reverse complement strand
TTGCCCTGAATATTCTCTCATACAACCTGGATCGGTTTAAGGGGGTCAGGTCAGTACGGTAAAATATGGATAATTTTTTGATGATTGAGGCTGGTAGCTGCTCCCTCAGGATTTTACTGTGGCCAGAAGTCGGCAGAAGCAAGTTTCCTGTCGTTTCCCGTTCTCCGCTCAAGAGAGGTTAGAGCCTTTGTTCTTGTGCCTTGAGGAGTTAGTTGATAAGGTCAAATTTTCTACAACTTGACCTACTGGGAGACGCTTATGCTACTATCTGAAATAATACTTATGAAGCTTGAAATAACCCCTTACCGCGCGGAACGCCCTGAGCCTGTCGAAGGGCTTACGGCTTACTAACAAAAAGAGGTAAATATGGAATTTATTCAGAAATGGCTGCCGCAGATTTCGACCTTTATGACAGAATCGAAGGTAATTGGTGGGATTATTATTGTGGTGGTCTTTGCCATCCTGGCGTGGTTGGTAGATCTCATTTTGGACCGCGTGCTCACTGCCCTGGTGCGCAAATCGAAGTTCCACTTGGATGACGCGATTCTCGCAGTTCTCCACCGACCTATTTGGCTCAGTATCGTGCTGATGGGGGCCATTACGGCTGTCCAATGGATTTCTCCTCAACCTCCTTATCCTTTCATTTTGACCGGGATATTGAAAAGTCTTTTGGTCTTGATTTGGGCTTTTGCTATCAATCGAGTAGTGCTGCGTATCGCTGAAGACTGGATTGCTCACTGGCGCGCATCAGGCCGCTATGGCACTGAGATGATTGGGTTAGGTGGCAATATTGTCAGGCTAGTGGTTCTGGCCGGCGGGATCTTTCTCTTTCTCGCCCTGTGGAAAATAAATATAACCCCCCTTTTAGCCTCTGCCGGAATAGCAGGTGTTGCCGTGGCGCTGGCAGCCAAGGAGACACTTTCCAATTTCTTTGGTGGGATCACTGTACTCCTTGACCAACCGTATAGAGTTGGTGATTACATCATCCTAGACTCAGGCGAACGTGGTGAGGTGGTGGAGATTGGTTTACGTAGTACCAGGATTGTAACTCGAGATGATGTGCAGGTTTCCATCCCCAATTCAATTATAACCAACACGAAAGTGATAAACGAAAGTGCTCCTGAGCCCCGTTTCCGGGTGCGGATCAAAGTAGGGGTGGCCTATGGGACTGATGTTGATCAGGTGGAAGATATTCTCCTCAACGTTGCTCGCAACAATCCACACGTATCGCCTCAACCAGAGCCTAGGGTGCGGTTTCGAGTCTTTGGGGATTCATCCCTTGATTTTGAACTGCTGTGCTGGGCCCATCGGCCCCACGACAAGGGAAGGATAATTCACGAACTGAATCGTGAGATCTATAAATCTTTTGGCCAAGCGGGTATTGTCATTCCCTTTCCTCAGAGGGATGTGCATGTTCATTCGCATAGCGCATAAATTGGTGAACGGTAAGCGGTAAACGGTAAGCGGCTCAAAATAATCAATTATTCTTTATAAATACTCTTTGCTTAATAAATCTTTACCGCTCACTGTTCACGGCTTACTGCTTACCTTAAACTCGGAACTTGAAGCATGGAATGTATTCTTCTAGGAAGCGGTGGCATGATGCCAATGCCGTATAGGCTTCTCACTTCACTGGCAGTTCGATTCAATGGCAGAATTTACCTCTTTGACGCTGGTGAAGGTGCCCAGCTAGGATTAAAAACTACTAAAATGGGCATACGCGGTTTGAACGTCCTGGCGGTGAGTCATCTTCATGCCGATCACTGCTTGGGCATTCCTGGCATTATGATGCTGAAGGCGCAAATCCAGGATCCTGAACCACTCACCATAATTGGACCCCATGGAATAAAGAAGTTCGTTCAGCAGACCCACGAGAATCTAGAATTTTTCTTAAATTTTCCCATCAACTTCGTGGAATGGTCCTCTGATTTGAATCAAGTGGCCTATGAGGACGATCAGGTAAGAATTTTCTGGCACCCCTTAGAGCACAGCCGCTTTTGTCTGGGTTACCGTCTAGAAGAATTAGACCGACCAGGCAAGTTCAAACCTCACTTAGCTGCATCCCTCGGCATTCCAAAGGGATCGCTCTGGGGGAAGTTGCAACAGGGGAAGTCGATAACTCTTGAAGGCGGCAGAGAGATCTCTCCTGAAGAGGTTCTAGGTGATCCAAGAAGGGGGCGGTGCGTAGCTTATGTGGTAGACACCAGGCCGTCAAAAGGGCTCTACCGTTTGTGCCAAGATGCTGATATTGCCTTCATGGAAGGAATGTTCCTGCCTGAGGATGCTGAACATGCGGAGGCCAAGGGACATCTTACTGTGGTGGATGCAGCTCGCGTTGCCGAGAGGGCAGGGGTATGTCGTGCCGTACTGGTTCACATCAGCCCGCGCTATAATAGTGACGAGCTACCTCTTCTGGCAGAAGCAGCCAAATCTCGGTTTGATGGAGCGGAGATGGGCGAGGATTTTCGGGTATATCGTGTACCATATCCTAACGACGAGGATTGAAAACGCATAGAGCAAAGCGCATAGCGCATAGTGTCGCGATAGGTAATAGGTGATGGGTAATGGGTAATGGGAAGTCGGTGAGATGAAACCAATAACCTATGACCTATGACCTATAACCTATGACCTGACGATTTGACTAATCGACCAATCAACCAATTGACTAAATAGTAGGGGAAATCTTTGAGTCGTAGAGGGCGATTTGGAAAATACGGTGACCTAAAGAGAAAATCAAGGTTGAGGGCATCGCGACTTGCCAAGCGAAAGAGATTCGGAGCAAATGCATATTTGCCCGGCGGGCGGAGTAAGACAGCAGGCAGCTGGCAGCGGGCAGCCGGCAAAGGACGGAAGTGAGGCGACCGAACTCGGAGGTCAGAATTGTAGATTGCGGATTTCGGATTTCGGAATGCTTTCGATTTTAACGATTTGAACGGCTTGAATGATTTCAACGATTAGAGAAAAACAATGGGGAGAAAGCCCAATCCGCTGTTGCAAGAATTCTTAAAAGAAGATCTTCCCTTGCCGGAACTTGACTGGCAGACAGTGCCGTCAGGGGTGAACCCAACGGATGCCTGGGAGATGTTTGACCAAAACGTGGAGGGTTGGGTTCCTGTCTGGTTTCCCACCGGTGATCTAATAAGCGGTAAGACATTTACTGAGTTTGAACGGGCCTATTTTTTTAATGACGACCTTGAAAGAATTCTAAAGGCCATGCGCCGCTGGCCCTTGTGGGGAAATCCAGCGCAAAAGAAGCAGGCGGTAGCTATTGCCCTTCTGCATCTATATTGTGAAGTGAACAGGCTCTGTGCCAAGGTGTAAAGAGCATGGGGCATGGAGCATAGAGCATAGAGTTTTAAAGCGAGAAAGGCGAGAAAGGGTAGCAGCGAGACGAGATCAGAGGACAGATGACAGAGGATAGCCCTTCGACAAGACCTGTCGACGAGCTCAGGTCGAGTCGCTCAGGGCCTGGCGGCAGGTCAATGAGGAAATTAGGAAATTAGAAAATTGGAGAATTAGGGAATTAGTTTAACAGTCAAGTGATTTACGGTTTACCGTTCACGATTTGACTATTTGACTAGTCAACTAATTAACCAATCAACTTGACACAAAGTGGAGAAAGAACGATGTCCAACCTGTATTTCTGCAAATATTTCCCTGAAACCGTTGATGAGGATAACTTCCTCCTTCCAGATGCGAAACCCCAGTGGAATCCTTCCAGGGACATAATACTAACCCACGTATACTTGGACCTTGATGTTCAATTGGAAGCGAAAAAACTGGCGGGAAAAGCACAGATCACCTTTTCCTCCATCAAAAAGGATCTGCAGAGTATATTTCTCGACTGTTGTGAATTGCAAATCGAGGGAGTGACATCGGAAAGCGGACAAGGGCTGGAATTCAGGCAGAGCGATCGAGGTGTAAAGATATATTTAGCTGAGCCTTTGGGCCGTGACCAAAGTAGTACGATTAACCTTGATTATCAAGTAGAAGATCCACGCTTGGGTCTTTATTTTACCGGACCGGACGACCACTATCCGGACAAACTCTGGCAGGTGTGGAGTCAGGGCCAGGACGAGGACAATAAGTACTGGTTTCCCTGCGTGGATCATCCTCGGGAAAAAGTCACCAGCGAGATTAGAGTTAAGGTTGACAAACCTTACGTAGTCGTTAGTAACGGTGTGCTCAAAGATCGATATGAAGACAAAGATCAGCGGCTGGTATATCACTGGTCAATGGAAAGACCCCACAGTATCTATCTCATTAGTCTGGCAATTGGTGCTTTCAACGAATTGATGGATTGCTTTGAAGATATTCCTCTATCTTTTTATGTTCCCGAAGGCAGGGAAGAGGAAGGGCAGCGATCTTTCGAAAAGACAGCTGACATCATGAGATTCTTCTCAGAGAAGACCAGGATCCGCTATCCATATCCGCAGTATTCTCAGGTGATCGCCCAGGACTTCATCTTCGGGGGTATGGAGAACACCACCGCCACCACCTTGACAGAAATGACTTTGCATGACGAGCGGGCTCATCTCGATTTCACCAGTGAACATCTGGTGGCGCATGAGCTAGCACATCAATGGTTCGGGGATCTGGTCACCTCCAAAAGCTGGAGTCATAGCTGGCTCCACGAGGGTTTCGCTACCTATTTTGATCTGCTCTACACCGAGCACGCCAAAGGAGAAGATGAATTTTATTACCGCTTACTCGAGAATCGTGAGACCTATTTCGAAGAGAACGACTCGAAATATAAACGATCGATTATAACCAACATCTACAGCCAGCCCATTGATCTTTTTGATATGCATCTATACCCAGGCAGCGCAGCCCGCCTCCATATGCTTAGACGTCTCCTGGGAGATGAGGAGTGGTGGGAAATTATAAACCTTTTTCTTAAGCAACATAAGGATTCGGTAGTAGAAACGGTCGATTTCGCCCGATGCATTGAGGAGGTTACCGGTGACGATTACGATTGGTTTTTTGACCAGTGGTTTTTTAAACCGGGTTTCCCGCTACTAGAATGCTCCTTCGAATACCAGGACCAGGAAAAGACCCTGGTTTTTCATTTGAAACAGGACCAGGATGGAGAAAAGGGGCAACCTGTCTTTCGTTTTCCATTGGTTGTTCGGTTGGTGGATGACCAGGGTGGAAAACAGGATGTCCGACTGCAGGTTGTAGAACAGGAGCACCACTTCTACATACCCGCTGATGAGGAACCCTTCGTGGTTTTGGTTGATCCAGAAGATACGCTTCTAAAGCGGATGAAGTGGAAGGTAGACAGTGGGAAATTGTGCAATCAACTCAAAAAAGCTGAGAATGTGTTAAAGCGCATTGAGGCGGTTGCTGAACTGGCAAAGGTAGGCAGTCGTGAGGCAGTAGCGGCTCTGGAAGAGGCGTTGCACCAGGACCCGTTTTGGGGAGTGTCGGCACGTGCTGCTAAGGCTTTGGGCGAAATTCGCACAGAGAGAGCTATGAAGGCTTTGATTGGCGGACTGAAGATCTCACATGCAAAAGCACGTCGTGCTGTAGTAAAAGCTATCGGAAATTTCAAGGACAAACAAGCTTTCGAAGCCCTAAGGCCTCTGGCGGAACAAGACCCCTCTTATTTTGTCGAGGCGGAGGCGGTTTGCGCCATCGCCCGCACTAAGATAGAGGGAGCATTTGCAGTTCTCGAGAGCGGTCTGACGAAGGACTCTTTCAATGAAGTAATTCGTTGCAAAGCATTGGAGGGATTTGGGGAACTGGATGATGACCAGGCCTTGCCCCTACTCTATGAAAACTCCCTTTACGGCAAGCCAGAAATGGTTCGAGCACAGGCCCTGCGAACACTTGGCATAATGGGAAAAAGCAGACCCACTAACAGGGAGATTCTAGAGAAGATAGGTGACGCTTTCCAAGCGCCAGCCGGTCCCCGGTCTTTTCGCGCGAAGCTGGCAGCTATCCAGGCTCTAGAATCACTGAATCGTGTGGAGGGAATCCCCATACTAAAAAGAGTGGCGGAGAAAGAGTTAGATGGCCGCCTGGTGCGCAATGCCAGAATGGCCATAAGAAAGATTGAGAAAGGTAAGGACAAGGGCGAGGCCATTCAAAAACTGGAAAAAAGGTTGGACGATTTTGCGGAGGATAACAAGAGGCTGAAGGATAGATTGGATAAGTTAGAACAGACGAAAGGAGCATAGGGTTTTAGGGCGAGAAATGCGAGAAAGGCGGGAAATGATTCTTAGGTAATAGGTGATAGGTAATGGGTAATGAGTAACAGGTAACAGCCTATAACCTATGACCCATGACCTATAACCTAAAAATACGACTTCTACGACTATTACGAATTAACCAATCAACCAGTCAACTAATTGACCAATCGACGAATTGACTAATCAAGCCTACCCTTGAATAGTTCAGAACTTTCTATTATGCTGGAAATAAATAGTTTGTTAGGAGGCTTAAGGCATTGAGCGTTCAGATAGAGATTCTATCGGAGGTTGAACTCCGTGAACCTGTTTTCCTTGCAGCGTGGCCAGGAATGGGACACGTGGCTCTCAAAGCTTTTGTTTTCTTGCACGAGGCACTCAGGGCCCATAACTTGGCGTTTGTGGAAGAGCCGGAATTTTTTCGTATTCCCGGTATAGCAATCCAGGATGGGCTAGTACAGTCCACTCTTTTGCCCAAAAGCGGCTTCTACTATTTAAAGCAAGACGGAGAAACGAGTGATCTCTTATTTTTTGTCGGTGATCAACAGCCGGTAGGTGGAAAGGAGTACCATCTGGCCTCCGCACTGCTGAATTTTGCCGGCAGCCTAGGGGTTAAGAGGGTCATAACCGCTGCTGCTATGCCGACAGCCATTAACCACTATCAGCCTTCCCGGGTATGGGTTACTGCCACCCACGAAGATCTTCTCTCTGATCTATCGCCTTATTGTGACAGAGTGCTGCGCGAGGGGCAGATCTCCGGCATGAACGGTTTGCTGCTAGGAGTTGCCAAACAATTGGGGATGGAGGGTTTTTGCCTATTGGGAGAGATACCCTTTTACACCACTGAGATTGAAAACCCAAAAGCCTCA
>JASFKF010000071.1:0-7174 GCA_050118775.1 Syntrophobacterales bacterium | reverse complement strand
GCGAGACCATAGAATCTTCCCGCATTTGCAGCTGTGATCGAGCCAACTTTATCCGCAGGGTAGTCGATCAAACTTGCTAGGTGGGAAACGATGGTTTCAAGGAAAGCTGGCTCATTTCTTCGCTGGCTGCGTCGAGGTGATAGTGCCGGGCTGTCGGTTTCAGTGAGAATGAGTTCGAGGGGAACTTCAGTGGCGGCCCTCTGTAGTTCGGAACTGAAGAGTAAAATAGCCGAAAAAGAGAGGTAGAAGCCGTGGGCGGTGATCTGTCTGGCCATCTGCCTGGTTCCGGCAAAACAATGGAATAGAACCCCCGTTGTACAACGGGAAACTACTTCCAGAGCAGCTTTTTCTGCCTGGCGGGCATGAATAACCAAAGGAAGGTCCATAGCCTCCGCCTGCGCCATGGCATCCTCCAGCACCGACAGTTGACGTTGGCGCAGACGGGGATCCTTGGTGCGATAAAAATCAGGGCCTACCTCTCCCACCGCCACGATCTCTTCTTTGACATTGCTTATGACCTGCAATAACTCTCTTAGCTCTTCTTTGTTAAGCTTTGCAGCATTCCTAGGATGTATTCCTGCTGTCACCTGGATGAAGTCAGGATATTTCCTGCGAATGGCCAGGCTTTTCTGCAGACTACCAGGGTCAACCGCAGATATAATAACTGCCTGCAACTTTTCTTGGGCCCGCTGGATTACCTCATGGAGATCGTCATCGTATTTGCTTGAATATAGGTGACAATGGGCGTCAATCATCAATTATCAGTTCCAAGTTCCAGGTTCAAAGTCCCAAGTTGAAAATCTTGATTCTCAAGTTCAAAAAGTTTTTTGTAACTTTGAACTTGAAACTTTGAACTTTGAACTGTCTTATCCTGTTTCAGCCACTATACCAAATAGTCTCTCTTGTAAATGGGGGTGATTGCGCAGTTGCTCCCCGCTACCAGAGAGAGTAATTCTGCCTTCTTCAATGAGATAGGCTCTGGTGGCTACACTCAAAATCCTGCGCACATGTTGGCCGGCCAAAAACAGGGTGAGTCCTTGGCGACGTATCTGTTTGAGGGTATGGCAAAGTCGATTTATGTCCCTGGGAGTCAGACCCAAAAATGGGTCATCAAGCATGAGCAGACTGGCCCCAGTCATAATCCCCCGAGCTAGAGTAAGCATTCTTTTCTGGCCGCCACTTAGGTTTTTGGCCGATTGGTGTCGCTTGTCAGCAAGAGCGGGAAATAGATTGAACACAGAATTTAGTCGGCCGGCTTTGAACTCACGGGATATGTATGCACCTACCTCGAGGTTTTCCATGACGGTCATAAGGGGAAAAACCTTCATGCCTTCGGGGACATATACCAACCCTCTCCGTACGACCTGGTGAACAGCAAGGTCATGAATGGCGTCACCCTGGTAGCTTACTTCTCCTTGAATGGGCCGCAAGAGGCCGGCCACAGCTTTCATCAAGGTTGTTTTTCCCGAGCCGTTCGGCCCCACGATGGAAACAATCTGACCTTCACACACCGTCAGGTTTACCCGGAAGAGGGCTTGTGTATCTCCGTAAAAGTAATCTAGGTTGCGTATGGCCAATAAGGGTTTGTCAGTTTCCATAGCAAAATCCTGTTCAAGTCTTTTAAACCGTCCAATCGTTCGCCTCCGGAGAACTCGTTCAAGCCGTTGAAGTCGTTGTGCCGTAAACGGTAAACGGTGAACGGTAAACCGTACGAGATGTTGTCCGTTATTCGTTATACGTAAAAGATCAGCCTATAACTGGCCATACTCCCATCTCTTTCTTCTGGATGAAGTTTTTCCCTTGAGCCGTGAGCTTCTAATATCCCTCCGAGATCTTTTACTAATTACCTAATTTTCTAATCCTCTAATTCCCAAATCTGCAATCCGCAATCCTATGCCCCATGCCCTATGCGCTCTGCTCTTCATCGTCATGCCGCACACCTAAGTAGGCCCGAATAACCTCACGGTTTCTCATGACCTCCTGTGGTTTCCCTTCCGCAATCTTTTCGCCATGGTCAAGGGCCAATAAGCGGTCGGATACCCTGAGGCTAAGCCTTAGGAAGTGATCGACGATAAAGAGAGTGACGCCGCGCTCTCGCACCCTCTGAACCAGGTCCGCTGCCTGTTTCACTGCAAGGGGACTGAAACCAGCGACCACCTCATCGAGTAGTAGTAGCCTTGGCTCAGTTGCCAAGGCACGAGCCAGGTCCAGTCTGCGCTGCTCACTAAGAGTGAGTTCTCCTGCAATTGCGCCCTCTTTGTGAGCCAACCCCACCAATTCTAAAAGTTGCAGAGCCGTTTTAATGTCTGTAGGGCGAGGAAAAAGATGAAATTCGCCACTAAAAATGCGGCCGACCACCACATTTTCCAGTACACTCATCTTAGCAAATGGGCGGGATGACTGAAAAGTCCTACTAATGCCAAACCGCTGGATCTCGTGAGGCCTGCAAAAGGTAATATCTTTACTTTCGAACCAGATCTTGCCGCTACTGGGCTTGTGCCGGCCGGTGATCAGGTTGAACAGAGTCGTCTTTCCAGCCCCATTAGGCCCGACAAGCCCGACGATTTCACCTTCTTCAAGACCGAAGTCTATCTCTTTGAGGGCCCAATGCTCGCCAAACTTCTTACTCAATGCTTCCAGTCTTAATAGAGACAAGGTGTCCCTTTCGCAACTGCCCCCAGAAACCGGAGGGCAAAAAGAGGATAGTAAGAATTATTACCACACCGTAGAGGAACTCATGGCCTGCCGGTAGTAAGGGGTGAAAGAGGAATTGATCCAATGGATAAAGAACTAAGGCAGCCAAGGCTGGACCAATAATAGTGAACCTGCCTCCGCAGATGGCGAAGATCAAAGGTATGGCAGAGAAATGGAGCCCATAGACCATTCCAGGCTCGATATAACGGACGAGATGGGCGTAACAACCACCGGTGATTCCACTAAATAAAGCGCTGAGCAACAGGGCCAGTAGACGATACCTCTGCACTTGAATTCCTAGGGCATCGGCTGCAGTCTCC
This sequence comes from Syntrophobacterales bacterium, assembly GCA_050118775.1. Taxonomy (GTDB): domain Bacteria; phylum Desulfobacterota; class Syntrophobacteria; order BM002; family BM002; genus BM002. Next base: position 4,160 of record JASFKF010000071.1, on the reverse strand, counting down.
TCCTCCCTGATTGCTTGAAGAGCCAGCCCCAGATTTGATCGGAAGATGAGGGTTACCAGGGCCAACAACAACAGGCCATAGCCGAGGACAAAGTAATAAGAGCCTGTAGGGCTGGCGCCAAGGTCAAAATGGTGCGCTCCCAAAGGGAAGCTAGGGAGACCGGGTAGGCCGACTAGCCCCCGTGATCCTCGGGTGAGTCCGTCCCAATTGTCTGTAAGCACTCTGGGTATTTCCACGAAGGCGAGAGTTGCCAGGGCGAAATAGGCCCCTCGGAGCCGATGGCAAAACAGCCACATGAGCACTGCAACTGCAACTGCTGACAGACCTGCCATAGGAATTGTGGCCCAGGAGGAAACACCTAACTCCAGACTGAGAAGCCCGGAGGTATATGCACCAACCCCAAAAAAAGCAGCATGTCCCAGAGAAATGGAGCCGCTGACAGCAAGAATGTTCCAAGCAAGGGCCAAGGTTGCCAACAACAGGGCATGGGTGAATACTTGTAAGACGTAGTCGCTACCTCCAGCCAGTAGAGGGAGGACAAGCAAGATTGCTAACCCCGGTAGCAGGGCAAGTTGACCGATAGGTGGTTTGTGCAGCGGCTCACTTGTAGGTTGCCCTTTGGTCATTTCTCTTCTCTTCCCAGAATACCGTGAGGCCTCAGGGCCAACAAAGTTATTAGCATTAAGGCGCTCATCAATTCTCGCCAGCTTGCTCCTAGAAGTACCACGGCGGATGATTCTGCAAAGCCCAATATCCAGCCGCCCAGGATCAAGCTACGAATGCGTCCTACACCGGCAAAAATGGTAATGGTGATTGCGATGAGGGTAGCTTGAAGGCCGGCGGTGGGGTAGAGGTAGTGAATGCAGCCGAAAAGGGGGCCGGCCAAGCCTATTAACACCGCTCCTATAGCAAAGGCCAAAATCCCCATGCCGCTTACATTGATGCCGGCCAGGGCAGCTGACTCTCTGTCCTGAATGGTTGCTCTCAAACCCTTGCCTAAGTAGGTGTGACGCATGAGCAGGTAGGTCAAAGCAATTACCAACAAGGAAAGGGCCAGGAGGGTGAACTGGCCGTAACTCAGGTAGAGTCCGTGGAAACGGAAACCCTGATTTAATAGGGGAACTCGAATCATGCGGTAGTCGCCGGAGAAGAAAAAAAGCATGCCGTTTTGCAGCAAGATGGCTAAGCCAAAGCTAACCACTAGGGAATTCATTTCCATGGGTTCTCTGAGTCTGGAAAATAGGCGCTGCAGCATTAAGCAAACCGCAAGGGTTACAACTATTGCTGCGGGAAAGGTAAGAAGGAGGGAGATCCCGTAGGTTTTCCAAAGCCAGTAGGCTACATAGCCGGCAAGAACAAGAAGTTCGCCATAGGCCAAATTAAAGGTGTGGGTTACCCCAAATATCAAAGCAAAGCCCAGGGCCACAAGGGTGTAGAAGGATCCCAAGGTGATCCCGGATACTAGAACAGTGGTCCACATGAGCGCTACTTTCGTTCACCCCATTTGGGCATTGGATAGATGGGGGCAGCAGTGGCACGGTCTGGTGGGTAGACAACCTGGAGTCTACCATTTTGGATCTGGACTACCAAGTGTTGGTAGTGAAGTGGATCACCTTGCTTATCAAAGGCAACCCGCTCCATGGGTAGGAGAACATCGAGCTCTGCGAGGGCCTGGCGGATGTTAGGTCCTATGAGTGGCTTGTTCTGGCGCAAGACATTCTCCATAGCTGAGAGGAGAACGCGGGTTGAGGTGTAGCCGTGCATGTTCGTAGTATTAGGCTGGCGCTGGAACATGTGGCGAAACCTTTTGACGAAACTCTCAGAGACCTTTTCGGTACCCGGCTGGGTGATTCCAGGATTCCAGGCGCAGGTACTGTAGAGATACTCACCATTGTCCCCCATCTCATGTATAAAGCTCTCATAGGCAATTCCAAAGGGGCCGATGTAGGCTTTGGGCGATACCCTATTTTCTTTCAGCTGGCGCAGCAAAAGAAGGTGATCCGCAAAAAACCCACCAGAAACAATGACATCTATATTCAGGCTGGCTAACTTGCCAATGAGCGGGGTGAAGTCAGGAGTGCCTGGGCGGAACTTCTCCGTAATTAGTGCAGAAATCCCCCGAGCTTGGAGACAATTCTCTAAATTTTCGGCGAACTCGGTGGAACCGGGGGTGGCCGCATAGAGAATTGCCAATCGTTTTGGCCGCAAAGGTTCAGACAATATGTCGCAAATGGGTTGGATAAAACCCTGGAGCCTGGCCACCCTAAAAAAGTAAGGATTTTCGCGCTGGGTAAGTTCCTTTTGCAGGCTGGCACTGGCCACGTAAGGTATTTCATATTTTTTGGCCACTTCGCTGATAGGCCCTACCAGGGAATCAACGTAGCCTCCGGTGAGCCCAAGTACTTCTCTCCAACCACACAATTCTTCTGCCCTCGAAATGGCCACATCCGGCTGGCTCTGGTCGTCCCTGGAGATGAGTTCCACTTGCCTACCCTGCAGTCCGCCCCCATCATTCACTTCAGCAACAGCCACGGCTACGCCTTGATGGATCTCGGAGCCCTGTTTAGCAAGTCTGCCGGTGAGAGGATTTATTTCGCCTATCTTTATAGTTTCGGCCACCACAGTTGTGTTGGTGCACCAAAGGGTGACAATCAGCAAACAGACTATGGCCCGGATGCTTTTGCAAAGCACTGCGCTAACTCCTCCAACAACTGAGATAATCTCAGGCCATCTTACCGAACTTTACAAGCGGTTAAAAGAGAAAAAAAGTACAAACTTAAAGGCTAGATGCTAAAAAAAATCCCCTCGTCCAGGTGGAGAGGGGATTTTTCTTTCTAGTTGTTACAGTATACTCTATTTGGGTGGACGCAAGTGGCGGCGCAAGAGCTTGCCTGTGGGAGTCCGTGGCAGGGACTCTTTGTACTCAATAGCCCTAGGCAGCTTGTAAACGGCGATATGCTCTTTCAAGAAGGTTTTGAGTTCTTCGAAGAACTCATCGCTGCCCTCGTGTCCTTCTTTCAACACCACAAAGGCCTTGGTAATCTGCCCTTTGTCAGGATCGGGGATGCCGACCACACCCGCCTCGGCAATTGCCGGATGTTTTTCCAGGGCCTCTTCCACCTCGGCAGGACCGATGCGGTAGCCGGAGCTCTTGATCATGTCGTCTTCGCGGGAAACGAAGCAGATGTTGCCATCTTCTTTCATGAAGACTGCGTCCCCCATCTGATTCCAGCCATCTACCACGCCCTTCTTTTGCGATTTGAGCAACCGCTCGTTGTCTATATACGGCTTCCAGTAGAGGGTGCCCGAGGCGCCCTTGAGAATCATGCTGCCGACCTGATTGGGCTCGCAATCCTTGCCGGACTCGTCAATAACCCGGACCTCAACACCAGGCAAAGGTTTGCCGATGGAGTCGGGCACCGGCTCCGGATTCATGGTGTTGGAGGTAACTAGGTGGAGCATCTCAGTGCCACCGAGGCCTTCCCAGATGGGTTTGCCGGTAAGGGCCTGCCAACCGTTTAGAGTGTCAGCGCCCAGGGCGTCTCCACCCGAGGTGTAAAGACGAACCGAACTGACGTCGTAATCTTTGAAAGCGGGGAACTTCATCAAGGCTCGATAACCCGTTGGAAGACCGGTGAGAATGGTGATCTTGTGCTTCTGGATGAGATCCATCATGTCCGGAGGAGTGAATTTGGGAATGAGGGAGATGGCGGCTCCTCCTTCGAAGGGAAGGAGGGTGAAGGTGCCGAAGCCGGCGGCAAAAGAAACCGGGGCGGCTCCGCCCAAGACGTCTCCGGGTTGCATCTTATAGACGTATTTGTTGACAATCCTAGCCTCTATAACAGCCGGCCGGATAAAGTGCACGCAGCCCTTGGGCATGCCGGTGGTGCCGGAAGTATAGAGCATGATGCCGATGTCATCGGCCTTGAGCATGGTGGGCGAAAGCTCGGCAGAACCTGCCTCGAGCATCTCTTCGTAGACCATATTGCCCGCAGCCTTTACCTCGTCGGCATTGCCGCCGATGACGATCACCTTGGTGCCATGCTCAAAACTGGGCTTGGCCGCCTCAACCCCGGCCATGAGCGGGGCGTTGACCACAAAAAATTTCATCTCAGCATCGTTGGCCACAAAGGACACTTCTTCCCCGGACCACAGGGGTG
>JASFKF010000070.1:0-7184 GCA_050118775.1 Syntrophobacterales bacterium | reverse complement strand
AATAAGCGATGGGTCCACCATCATCATCTCCGCCGCCATTTCAGCTGAAGCCGAGAAGCGATACCAATAATACGATCATACTAATAGCCTTGTTCATTATCACCTATCTTTAATTTAGAATCAGGTGACAGTACAATGCTGGGAAAACGAATGTCAAACAACTGAGAGTGGTACAACTATGAGTAGTTTTAGGTTCTTAATGACTTAACAAGGGATTGCTGAGAAGGATGGTATCTCTCAGCAGATGGTGAGCTCTATTACTGCCAAAGTGGAGATTACATCCCTTAATTCACACTTTTATAAGATTTGCTCAGGCACAAGATGTTGAGAAGAAAAAAACGGAGTGAAGGACTCCGCATTTTCTTAGTTTAAACCAAGATATTGTAGTTTGGTCTCAAATGGAAAAGTGGGGATTAAAGTATGTAATTCACATTTCGGTGAGGCCACTACAACCTAAAAGTAACTCCACAAGATTTGTGCGCATTACTGTTTGTCTGCTGGACGTATCAGAAGTCTCTGTGCCGGATGGATAATTGTTTCACGTTCAATCTTATTGAGACTTCGCAATTCGTCTACTGTTAAACCGTAGCGACGACTTATGCTGTACAGCGTATCACCAGCAACTACTTCGTGGTAAACAGCCTCTGTTTGTTTTTCGGAGGTCTGAACGGTACTGATTTTCGGGGGCGTCTCTATTATCCTGAGGGTATCCATGAACGTAATAAATTGCCTATTCTGCTCCTCGATCTGTTCTAGCCTTGCTTCAATCCAATCAATTGTATGACCTCTGTCCTCGAGTTGCTTGATCCTATTTTCTAATGATCTCAACTGAATTTCAGGGTCGACATTACTTGAGCGCAAGAAAAATCCTGCCATCAGGAAAGCAAGACCTACAGTTAAAGCCCCTATTAAAAAAGAAAGTACACTTTTGCCGTGCAGTTTGCCTGCAAACCACTTCTCCTTATTCTCCCTCTGAGAAGAATATTCCTCTTCAGTAGGAGAATCTTTCTCAAAATCTAATTCGAGAGTGTCAACTTTGTCCTTATGGTTCATGACTTCCCCTCCAGTTGCAACATAATCTGAAATATAGCTCCTAGAAGGTTCCCCAAGCGTAAGAAACTTGAAGCCTGCGGTATACAAAGGCTCTCCTACTTTGAGGGCATCACGACGAGACTGTCGCCAAGCAACTTCGCCCGTTACAGTAACCATGTTGGTAGTTTCTGGGATGTGGAAGACCACTGAGAGTTGTTCTTTAAAGGAGATAGGGTAATTAGTCTTAATGCCCATTCCTCCCCTGCTCAAATTGAAAACTTTGGTCGCAACTTCATTCAAATCGTCCTGCAGACAATAGGCTACAAAAGATGTCGGAACCCGCTGAGTTTTCCGTCTTGTTTGCTGGGGTTGCATGAGACACCCTCCCTCAATTCAACTAAGGTAACAGTAGACCTGTCGAATTCGCAACTGAGTACTAATCTCCCAGTTGTTAGACATTATCAAGTCTCAAAAGAACTGTATTGTCAAATAACAACACAGTAATACATTTGAGATTGAAAATGAGAGTTTTGATTCTCATGGCAGGAGAATACTAAGGACTACCGGTAAGCTAACGGAAACCCTCAAAAACTATGGGGCACAAACAGCGCAGATTCTTAACTATAGTATGAATATCGCAGGCATTGTCAAGCATAAATACGTACTGCGCCGCGCTGTGATGCAATTTACGATGTGGCTAATCAACCCACCTCTTTCCATGCGAAAATGGAAATTGTATCCCTTAATTCACACTTTTCCCACCACAAAGCTCACACAAGATGTTGGCAGAGGTTAAGGCAACCATGATTGAAATCAAAGAAGAGGTCATTAAAGTGCCGAGCTATTCAACGAATTGGGTGGATGAGTCAGGTAGAGCCAGGTGGAGAGGGTTTTAAGGGTAAGGCTTATGTGTATTCAACTCTTGCGAAATTTAAAGTAATGCAGAGCTACCAAGGCCAGGACTAAAACTGTATTTATTAAGTAGTAATGTATCTTAACGTGCAATAATGTTTCCAGAAGTGCGGTAGAAAAACTAATTAGAAGAAGGACGAGGATTCCCCATATAACGTAATAAACAATATTTTTCATGTTCTTTGAAAAAGTGAATATGCACCTAGACTGTGTTCGCTTTTGCGCAGCTTAGAGGACTATCCCCACTAACAATAGCCACCAGGCAAGAGCGAGGAAAATCATAACGGTCAAATCTTTTGGAGTAGGCGAAGGTATCATTCTCCGAGAAGTTCTTCCTCGTTTTCAATTCTGCGCTGTTCCAGCGCATGCTTCAGGAATTTCCTTTCTGCAGCTCTGTAGTCTTTCTCTGAGTAGTGATTAAGGTTCTCTGGAATGCGGAATATATTCTTGTAAATCTTTATTAATGCCCGAATGCCTCGGTTTGCTCTCAAATTATTTCCCATCTCAGAGGTGATTTGGATATGGCTACAGGTTATCTGAAATACCCAATAACCACCTATCTCTGCACATTTGACCACAGAAATAATAAGGTTCTGTATAGGACCAAAATTCAACAGGTTCTTTTGCCTGTCCGAGTGTCCTTTTACACCCCTCACAAATACAGTCAGAATCATACTCTGGAGGAACTCTCGAGTACCGATTATCCTTGCACTCCTTGCTACAGAACACAGAGAATTCCTCAGCAGAATAGTCAATCTCATGGAAATCATCTAGAAAACATATCTTGCTACATTGTGAGCAGGGGAGCATCATTCTATATTTTCCTTGTTTGGTGGAGGCGATGGGAGTTGAACCCACGACCCCAGCACAGCAAACTTTCTTCGGCCCAACCGCTGAGTCTCGCCTCCACAATGCATTGTGACTAAACAATAATTGTGCCAGGTAGGAGTCAGGTTTGTTTTTTATGTATTTATAATAAGTTAGCCGGTATTACTGTGAAGTACACATATAGAATCCTAAGCATTTTAGGTCATAGTTTGGGAAATAAAATTCCAATTGTGGGTAACCAGGGAGAAAGTGACGTCTTCAGTATGGAAGGCTGGGAGTAGACTGTGAATTACATCCCTTAATTCACACTTTTCCCACCAGGATCTTCAACCCAAAATGTGGTATGTGCTTTTGAATGAGTCAGAGTTCAGAATATGTAATATAAACTTTAATGTGGGTAGGAATTATAATATTTAAAAAATATTTAAGTAAAATAATATAAAAACATAGCACGCCATTTTAGGGTAATAATCGATGGTGTAGGCTTAATCCTGTAGTTTACCGACCACATTAAATTCGCTACTCTGATTACTTTCATTCTTCAGGGCTTCTTTAAACTCTTTGTGGGCTTCCATGATTATTCTTTGGATTAGTTTCTCCGGCTCCGGATGGCCTTGGGCAATGGTGTGGAATAGTTTGCCTAGTAGGGGCACATAGAGTCGATAGGGGGACGGAAAGCTGCTTGCTACTCTGGCACTGGTTACTATCTGATAATCATCAGCAAGTCCCTTAGTGCAATAAGCGGTTAGGTAGCCTACTATCTCATCTTTGTCCACTTTACTCACCATAGTTTTTATCAGCTTTTCCACTAGCCTTCTCCTTCCATTTCGATTGAATCACTTTTTCGCGGCTTTTTCTTCAGTCAGATTTTACCTAGTGACCAGAGAGGTGAACTCAAGTTCGACTGCTGTGTGGCTTTCGCTATCATCCCTTGAGGCACAGTCTAGGCTCGGATGAGCCTACCACAAGGTCTTGAGGCAAGTCAAAAGGAGACCGAGGTTTAATCAAGGTATGAGATGTTTAGTCGAAGAAGAATTGCTAGGTGTTGGGCTGGGCCAAGGGTTTATCAGTTGAGACATTTGTCAAAGAGGATTATAAATAGAGCCTGGTGAACCTAATCTTTGGATGGAGGAACCATCAATGAGCCGTCGGATATATTGCCTTAAGCAAAGCTGGATCTTTCTCTTGGTGTGGTCTTTATGGATCATTAGTTACTCGACCATGGCCGCTGCCGCTGCCCCTGAGGTACTCAGTGAAATTACGGTGGTATATGAGAAAGGTCAGTGGCAGGTTGTCCTTACAGGACCCCAATCTGTGTCCTATAGAGCCATTAAGGTGGTAAATCCGCTGCGACTGGTGGTGGATCTACCCAATACCTTAAATGAGATGCACCCGAAGCCATTTGTCGTAGACAACGAGGTCATAGGGACAATCAAAACCGCAGAACTCATTCGTGAACCCCAACCTTTAACCCGGGTGGAGATTGGCTTGAAGCAGAATGTGTCGTATGAAATCATTCATCAAGGAAAAGAGATTTGGGTTAGGCTCAATATGGCTGAGCCTGTGACCAAGGGTAAGCCTCCGCAAACTGAGCCAACTGTTGGATCGAAGGCTCTGAAATACTACATAAAAAAAGAGGTTGCCACACCCAAGTCTCCGCCAAATGAAACCATACCTCCCTCTAAACCCCTGGAAAAATCGTCTCTACCCTCTGCCACCAAGGTCTTGAGTATTCGCCAGTTAAAGATGGATGAAGAATTGAGGTATTATATTGTTGCCAACGGAAGCCTTGCTGATTGCCTTTCCTTTCACCTGACCAATCCGCCTCGACTGGTGGTGGACCTCATAGGAGTCAAGTCTACAGAGATAGAAGGCGCTTTGAGCTTTAAAGGGCCATGGGTTAAGAAGGTACGTGTTGGTCGATACACCAATAAAGTACGGCTGGTCTTTGATCTAATTCCCGAGCAAGGACTTCCATATGACATCATTTTAGGGAAAGATCGATTGGTGGTCTCCTTCAGACCAGGCGTTAGCTTTCCACCCCGATAATCTGATATCAGTAATTTTCTGTTCCACCTAAAAATCCCTTCCCCTAAGAGCACAAAATATTACCTTTAAAAATAATTTTTACCCATTTCGTGTACGGGACATTTTGGGTAAATTGGAAAAAGTGGCTTTTCTATGTTTGAATTGGCTTGGGGCTGGAGGACAAAGGCGATGGAAAGGGAAAAAGTGGTGGGTTTTGTTTGGGGAGGCTTTTTCTTGACATGGAGCGGAATTTGAATTTTTATGAACTGAGCCAATAAATGAAGTTGGGATGGTCTATTTGATTAGCAAAGAGGAGATGCAACATGGCGTATGAGGATATCCTGTTTGAAGTAGAAGAGGGAATTGCCACTTTAACCTTTAACCGGCCCGAGGTGCTGAATGCCTTGAAAATGGGTACCCTTACCGAAGTAGGTGAGGCCATAGGGACGATTGAGGATGATGAACAGGTAAGGGCGCTTATACTGACGGGCGCGGGGGATCGGGCTTTTGTTGCGGGTGCTGACATAAAGGAGTTACAGAAACTGAATCCTGTCTCTGCTAAGCACTTTGCCGTGAAGGGGCAGGAAGTTCTCTTTGCCTTGGAGAATTTGAGCATTCCTGTAATCGCCTGCGTGAACGGCTTTGCACTTGGTGGTGGATGCGAAATCGCCCTGGCATGCGATTTTATTTACGCTTCGGAAACGGCAAAGCTTGGCCAGCCTGAAATAAATCTGGGCATTATTCCCGGCTTTGGTGGCACTCAGCGCTTGTTGCGTTTGGTGGGGCGGGCCCTGGCCAAAGAACTCTGCTTGACCGGTGTGATGATCAGTGCTCAGGAGGCTAAGGAAATAGGGTTGGTGAACAAGGTCTTTCCTCCTGAAGAGCTTATGGAGGAGACCAGGAAGGTGGCATCCCTGATCGCCAGTAAAGGGAGAGTGGCGACTAGGGCGGTCAAGCACGTTGTTGACCAGGGAATGAGTCTGGACCTGAGAAACGCATGTGCTTTAGAGATGGAGGCTTTTGCCCTCTGTTTTGCCAGTGAGGATGCGTGCGAAGGCTTTGGGGCTTTCTTGGAAAAAAGGAAGCCGGACTTTAAAGGTTCACTTAAGGAGTAGTGCAACCCATAGATTCTTGGGGAATTCAGAGTGAATAGGTTAAGGGGTTTCTTGGACACTGGATTCTTACCTTTTGCTGATCCTAGAAGTCATTGATTGGGAAAATGAACAGTCGCTGTGCACTCTGCTCTATGCGCTTTGCGAGATCAATCTGTGGGGTTGCAAGTCTTTTGCAGATATGTTAAAAAAAATCTCCTATAGGGCTGCAGCAGTACACTTGCTTTGGGTTATGGCTTTCTAGATTATCAAGAGGTTAAAAGACTTCTCATTTCTCAAATAAGTTGCGGCTGGCCCTTTAAAAGGGCTTTTTTCGTATGGAAAGAGAGGTGAACAGTGGATGGCCAGCTCTGAAAAAGATTCTCTGGAAAGGAAAATCAAAAAGCTGCGAAAAGATTTTCAGAAAAATGTACAACCAGCACTCCGGCGACACACATACTACCTGAGCAAGAGCGAACGGAAAAGAATCAAACGCAAGAAAGCAATCAAGAGAATCCAGAGAAGACAGAGGCGTTATCGATCGGCAGCCTAAAATTACAATCCTTAGCCGAGCAAGGTAAACTTAGAAACATTCAGTAAAATTCCACTTCTCCCCTAGGGGAGAGGTGCATCATTTCTGGGGGTCTTTACCACTGGAATATTGGCGATCTTGTAGGTCGCCATATTTTTTCATCACATAAAGAGAAGCAAATCTGGGGTTGCCAAGGTAAAAAAGCAAATTATCCTTGAACCGCTGACAGAGTCCGGCGAGCACGTCTTTGGTGTCCTTTTCATCCACGAAATGTCTGGTTTTTTCCTGGGTGAAAACCAGGGGGTCACCGTAAGCAGCTAGTAGATCCAGGTAAGCTTGTTCGCCGTTGTCCAGGGTGGAGAAGTATTCGGGTAAGACAGGGATTTCCACTTTGGCCAAAAGGGAGATGAGCCATCTGTCGCCAGCCATTGGGCCGGACTTGTCCCAGAGTTCCAGAATCAAACCGTTCGGCAGTGTAATTGTCTCTATCAGTCTCTTTTCCATTTTCGATGCTTTCGAGTGCAAGTAACGACTAGGTGATTCTTGTACCGGGAAAGACTATCGCAGAAATTAGTCGCCGACAAGGAAAAAGCCTAAGGCAAAATGGTTCGCAGGAAAAAGGCCCGAGTATGGTCCTAAACAGTAGAGATCAGGCGATCATTAATGTGACCTGGCACGGCCGAGGCGGGCAGGGTGGTGTGACCGCAGCGATGATACTTGCTGAGGCAGCTTACATTGATGGGTATAAGGGGGTTACGGCA
>JASFKF010000069.1:0-7216 GCA_050118775.1 Syntrophobacterales bacterium | reverse complement strand
TGCGGGATCAAGACGGTTAGCGCCACCCGCATCGGCGACACCATTACCCTCGACGCCGAACCGGCTCCGGAGCCCCTGCCTGGGTTCAAGCGGGTGAAGCCAGTGGTCTTTTCCTCCGTGTATCCCATCTCCTCGGATGATTACCAACCCCTCGCCGAGGCGCTCGAGAAATACGTGCTCAACGATGCTGCCCTGGTCTACCAAAAGGACTCCTCCGCGGCCATGGGGCAGGGTTTTCGCTGCGGCTTCCTGGGATTGCTCCACCTGGAAATTGTCCAGCAGAGGCTGGAGCGGGAGTACGATCAGGCCATTATAATGACCGTGCCCAGTGTCGAGTACCGTTTCAACCTCAAGGGAGGCTCAGCGGTCACTGTGGAAAACCCGCAGTACTACCCGGATCCGTCCAATATCGAAAGCGCCGAGGAACCTTACATCAAAGCGAGCATCTTCACCCCCGAGCAATACATGGGCGCGGTGATGCAGCTCTGCACAGAGCGCCGCGGCCTGAACCCCCGGTTCAATTATCCGGCGCCAGGGAAGATGGAGATCACCTTTGAGATGCCTCTTGCCGAGGTGATCTACGACTTTTACGATCGACTGAAGACGGTAACCCGGGGGTACGGATCCTTTGATTACGAGCTCATCGGCTACCGGGAGAGCCCGTTGGTTAAGCTGGACATCCTGGTGAACGGCGAGAAGGTGGACGCACTCGCCGGCATAGTCCACCAGGACCGTGCCCGGAAGCTGGCGGTGCAGCTGTGCGATCGGCTCAAGGACGAGATTCCCAGACACCAGTTCAAGATCGCCATACAGGGAGCCGTGGGCGGTAAGATCATCGCCCGCTCTACGGTCAACGCCTTCCGCAAGGACGTGACCGCCAAACTCTACGGCGGCGACGTCACCCGCAAACGCAAGCTCCTGGAGAAGCAGAAGAAGGGCAAAAAGCGCATGAAGATGGTAGGCTCGGTGATGATTCCCCAGCAGGCCTTCGTAGCAGTTTTAAAGTCCGAGAAAGACTGAGGGATGATGATTTCGGATTGGGAAAAGGCACAAGGCTCAGGGCGCAAGGCGCAAGGCGATTTGGGATGTGAGATGTGGGATGTGGGATGTGAGATGTGAGATTTGGGATTTCGAATTTCGAATTGTGGAATTTTTAGCTGACAGCTGATCGCTGAGGGCTAACCCCAACCGGAAAAACCGGCTAAACCGACTAAACTGGCACAACCGGTTAAACAGGCATAGGGCATGAAGCATAGGGTTAGAATGTCTAGGTGAAGAAATGAGTTTAGAAGAAGATCTGAAACGAGCAGCTGAAATTATCGATAATGCCGGTGCTCTATTTATCTGTGCGGGAGCAGGTATGGGCGTTGATTCGGGTTTGCCCGACTTCAGGGGGACTGAGGGGTTTTGGAGAGCATACCCTCCCATAGCGAAATTGGGAAAATCTTTCGTTGAAATGGCGAATCCGGTTTGGTTTCAGCGTAACCCGAAGTTGGCATGGGCATTCTATGGGCATCGGCTGAACCTCTATCGACAAACCCAACCTCACAGAGGTTTTCGGCAATTGCTGCAAATTGGCGAACAGAAGCCAGGGGGATATTTCGTCTTCACCTCAAACGTGGACGGGCAGTTTCAAAAAGGAGGATACAGTACGAGTCAAATTGAGGAATGCCATGGCTCCATTCACTACTTTCAATGTGTACGGCCGTGCAGTGACAACATTTGGGACGGAGGCCATATTGATGTTCACGTAGATGAAGATCTTTTCGAAGCCCAGGAACCACTGCCTCGATGCGAAAGTTGCGGGAATATGGCTCGCCCCAATATTCTCATGTTCGGTGATTGGGCATGGGTCGCAGCACGGACCTTGTCTCAGAGAATGAGGCTGGCCACGTGGCTGGGAATCATATCTTCAAAGAACCATCCATTGGCAGTGGTGGAAATCGGTGCGGGTGAGGCAGTGCCAACTGTTCGTAACCAGGCAGAGCATGTGGTAAGAAAATACAAGGCTAAGCTCATAAGAATCAATCCGCGGGATTACCAGGTTCCAGACAAGAAACACGTCTCACTCCCTTTGGGTGGCGCTGAGGCGGTGGATGGGATTTCTCAACGACTCCACGGGGAGTAGGGGTATACTCGATTCAGTAGAGAGAGCAGCATGAAGGACAAAGCTATGCCATGGCCGGAAATTCTGCTGTCCTTTTTCGCCATAGCCGTTACGGTTATTTCTCTTTGTTCACCCTGTGGAGCCGAACAATCAGACCCTGCAGGCGATGAACCTAGCGAGGCAGTTTCGACCAGGGAAGACATTTCAGGGAAGGAGAAAGATTCTGCAATTAGACGGGGGGAAAGGGAGGAGAAAGGGATAGGCACCGGCGTTTTTTCATTGAGAACCCATCGGCAAAATTATTTTCTCCCTCTTACCTATAATAGCAATCCAAATAGGGATACCTATGATGATGCTGGTGAAAATAAGCCAAGTAATATCGAGGTAAAATTTCAGCTCAGCTTCAAGGTGCTACTGTGGGAGAAAATATTCTGGGACAACGGTGACCTTTTCTTCGGTTATACGCAGCTTTCTTTCTGGCAGCTCTACGATAAAAAGTTGTCTTCCCCTTTCAGAGAGACCAATTACGAACCTGAAGTATTTTTCAAATTTGATACGGATTTTAATTTTCTTGGACTCACGAACCGTCTCATTACCATCGGATTTAACCACGAATCAAACGGAAAGAGTGGAGATCTTTCACGAAGCTGGAACCGCATATTTGCCATCATTGCCGCCGACCGAGGAAACTTTGCCATCGCACTAAAACCCTGGTACCGGATTCCTGAGGATGATGATGACGATGATAATCCAAATATTGAAAAGTACATGGGATACGGTGAACTCTTTGGTGCATATCGGCTGAAGGGGCATGTTTTTTCGTTCATGTTCCGAAACAATCTGCGGCAAAATAACAGGGGAGCTGTGGAACTCGGATGGAGCTATCCGATTGTGAATAATCTGAGGCTATACGCGCAGTACTTCAATGGCTATGGGGAGAGCCTTGTTGACTACGATCACAGCGTAAATCGCATTGGTGTCGGGGTGATGCTAAACGACTGGCTTTAACCCGGACGTTTCATGAATTGCTTACTGCGACCCTGGATATGGCCGTCCTTCCGGGCGTCCTTGGGTGTCGGCTCCTGCGACCTACCGTTCAGGTACGCCTCGGAACCAATCCCGCGTAACGCGGGACCGTTTCCCGGTGGCCCGCCCATCTTCATGGTCTCGCGACATCAATTCATGAAATGTCCGGGTTAGAGATTCTGTGAGATGTGGGATGTGAGATTTGGGAAGCTGTAATCTGTCCTCTCTCTCCTACAAGCCGGTTGCTGTCTGCTGATTTCACCTCCCTCCTGAAACAGCTTTGCAGTGATTATTAGAAAGGCAGTTTCACAGCACCTTTTAGGGCGGAGCCGCCTGGGAGCTTTTTAAAGACTTTTTCGGAGAAATTCTTGCTTCCTTTGCCTAAGCGACCAGCAAAACCTCGCTCGCCCATGGAAGGTAGGCCGGAAGACCTCCCTTCGCTTCCCCCAGGAGCTTTGAAAAACTTTGCAGCATCTCTATGGGCTTTCTGAAAGTGCTGGCGTGGGGAAGTCTTAGTCCTTTCTCCGGCGTGACCATTGAAAGTCCTTATCTTTCTAGCTGTTTCAGAAAAATCCCTGCCGCGCGCAGTAGGGTGGTCGAAAGGTCTCCCTGCATTTATCCCAAAAGCGGTGAAAGACCTTGCAGAGCCTCTAAGGGCTCGCTGAAAGTTCTGCTGCGGAGAAATCCTTTTCTGGGATGGTATCCGGTCATGGCTGCGTTGTAAGATTGATCGAGCTCCTCGATGCGTTTCAGCCTTGGTAAGCTTTCTTCTATGGGAACTTTTTGCCACACCTCTCACTGACCTTCCCCATCGTCGTTTCACCGGGTCGACTTTGAAAAACCGGCGACGGTGACGGTGAAAAACTTGATTAGTAACCACCACAACACGGTGGTGAATAATGGACACTTTGTGAAAGTCATGGAGGATGAAGAATCCAGAGAAGAAAAATCGGGAATACCAGAAGGGATAAGGAACCCAAGCATACAGGTAGAGATAATCTGGTGGTGGAGGATAGTAAGTAATTACAGGCGGGCCTTCCCTGTAGTAATAATTGTTGATCACCGTAGGTTCGGTGTACTGAGGGGTTGCCGGCGGTGGAGTTTCGGCGTAATCTCCAGAGTTATCGGCCAGTATATACAACCCAAGATCTGCTGATACGCTTTCCAATACTTCCAAAGCCTCATCCTTGCCCATGGGCAGCCTATTGGAATCCGCTGCAGCAGACACAGCATCCTGCAACTCCCCGAGAATATCCGGCGTAACCGGATAATCGGAGATCCAGCCGTTTTTCGGGGCGATCCCGGCCGAGGCCAGCAGGGCTTCTGCTTCTGTCTCATTTACAGCTGTGCCCATCTCGAGACCGCTGGCCAGGCTGGTGGCAAACTCGCCTTCGCGCACAAGAGTGGGCGCCACCGGGGGAGGTCTCTTGGTTGTCTGCTCTGCTTGCGGGTAAGCTGCGGGCGATGACATGAGAAACAAAGCGAGTGGTATGGCTATAGCTGACAATTTTTTCATTTGTCCTCCCTCCTTGCTAAAATTCAAATGAACCATGGGTGAAGAGCAGTTCAAGCAAGTAGAGGAGATGATTACTTGCGTAACCGTTTAGCGCTTCTCTCCCCTCTGTGTTTCTTAAACTTGTCTCTTAACTCATCTAGCTTTTTCTTTTGATTTTCGTTTAGTTGCTCTTTTATTTGATCGAAGCCTTGATCCATTATTGTTTTAATTTCAGGCCGGGTCTTGCGATAGTACTCACGTCGTTTTTCAATCATCTGATTAACGATCGGTTCTATTTTGTTCTGCTGATCCGGAGTCAAATTCAGCTTATTGGAAAGTCTTTTCATAATGAAAGCCTTCCTGGCCCTGGGCTCTTTTATAAGAGGGACAAGCCTATGCTTTAGGTAAAATCCTGTGCCCACCGAGCCAGCGAGGATCCCAAGAACAAATACAAGTAATAAGCCCGAAATTAGCTTCCATCTTATAACTTTTGCGCTCATCATTTCACACCCTAGAGTCCAAAGAACTGGTTAAGAGTAATTTCTTCTGTACTGTTCATGAGTAACTGAATAACGTCATAGCCCGAGATGAAATCGAAGGAAGACAATAGCAGTGTCAACCCAAGTATCAATAGACAGGTAACCGGAACAAGCCGCCATACAAGTTGCTCGAACATCACAAGAGAGCTTGGGCTCGCCTCGATTTCACCGAGCTCGCGAATGCGACGCATGACCTGTTCCTGCCACTCGTCGCCCACTTCGACTTTTTCCTTCTCCTTATAGGCTTGCCGAAGTATTTGTCTCAGCGCTTCATGCTCATCTTTGTTTTGATTCATTGTTCACTTCCTCCGGCTTAAAGACATTTCCTTAAATAACTTATGAAGTTTTTTTCGTGAGCGAAATGACCTCACTTTCACCTTGGTGGTGGACCAACCTAAAAGGTTGGCGGCCTCCTTTACCGAATACCCCTCTAAATAGACCAGCTCCAGCACCATCCTGTCCTCAGGAGATAACCTGTCCAAAGCCCAATCCAATATTTCTCTTGCTTCATTTTGTGAAGCTATGTCGTCGAAGGATTGACTTGATCTGGTAGCCATGGCCTCCTCGAGCCATGCCTGATGTTTCTCAGAGAGAGAGCTTATTGGGATTTCGCGATATCTGTAATGCTTTCTCCAGAAGTCATAGCAAGTTCTTACGGTTATAGTTGACAGCCATTGTTTGAAGCTGTCATCTCTTTTAAAATTCGGTAAGGATTGATAGATCCTGATAAACACGTCCTGCGCGACCTCCTCTACCTTGTCGAATGGAATATGCTTTTTAACAATTCTCAGGACATGAGCTTCGTATCTCTTCAATAAGCGTTCAAAAGCGTTCACGTCGCCTGAGACAACCTGATAAACTACTTCAGCATCAGCAGAACTGTGAGGATCAGTATCCATTAGACCTATCAGCGGGATTTTAGTTTTTAGAGAATCTCACTCAGCGGTGGAGCACTCTTAGTCACATAGGTGAGGAAACTACCGCTGTTTCCTCACCCCCGCCGAGATGAATTCTAATTGCTGGTATGTTCCGGCACTGGACCGGTCCGAGCTTTCCGTCTCTCAAATCTGTGGCCTTTGGTATGTTCCAATAATTGAAGTTGTTCGGCAGTAAGCACTTTCTTCAATTCAGCCATCATTTTCACTCTCATCACAAATAGCTCTTCTTTGATTGGTGCTGCCCGGCGAAGAGCACTTCTGATTTGATTTTCATCGGCTTGTTCAGTCTGCATCACCCTGGTGAGGTTTTTGCTTGCCTCTCTCAGGCTCTCTTTGAGGCTCGCCCTTTCATTATCGTATTTTTCTATAATACTCATTATTTTTAGTTTCTGAGAATCCGAGAGGTCAAGTTGAATCATGGTCTTTAAACCATGAAGTCCGGGGCCCATTATACCCTTAGCCCTATGATGGTGACCGGAACGGCCTGCTTCCACCGCAACAGCACCCGTAAAAATAATTGTCAAGAACAGCACGCCGACCAAAGCTTTGTTGAGTTTCATTTTGCCCTCCTGCCGCTGCAAGATTAATTATAGGTCATTTGAAAAATGGTGCCTTTACTTATTATCATCGCTGGAACTGCTGAAAAGGTTACAAGTTAAGAGCATGGGGCATAGGGCATCGGGCATGGGGCATAGGGCATCGGGCATGGGGCATGGGGCATAGGGCACAGCGTCAAGTTCAAAGTTTCAAGTTCAAAGTTTCAAGTTTGAAAATACGTAAAAGATTAATCAATAAACTTGGAACCTGGAACCTGGAACTTTGAACCCTATAGAGCTGACAGCTAAATACAACCGGCTAAACCGGCTAAACTGGCACAACCGGCTAAACAGGCAGATGGCATGGGGCAAAGAGTTTTGTTGATTAGTCAATTAGTTGATTAGAGAATTAGTTAATTCGTTATTCCCCAATTAACTACCTGAACCTTGCCACGGTGGTCCGCCGGCCAGGGGCGAGGGGGGGGCTTTTTTTGTTGCCTTCTGTCAATTCATAAAGAGATAATAAAATGAAATAGATAAAAAAGTTATGACCATGGAAGCAGCATCCAAAGCTA
>JASFKF010000068.1:0-7253 GCA_050118775.1 Syntrophobacterales bacterium | reverse complement strand
GGCGCAAGGCTATTTGGGATTTGAGATGTGAGATGTGGGATGTGTGATTTGGGATTTCGAATTTCGGATTGTGGATTTTTTAGCTGACAGCTGAACGCTGACTGCTGGGAGCTGATAAGACCGGCTAGGCAGAAGGTTAATTTGGCCCGAGCACGAAGCACAACGACATGGCGCCATATGTCATCTACAATTTTCGGCCCTGACCAACTCGCTGCAGTCGGACGGGGTTAACAGCTCAGTTGAGCTTTTGATTAATTCTAGCATGGTTTTCGCTCTATGCTGTGCCGCCCAACCCCATGCTTATGGTTTTAAATGGAGGAGAAAATGAGGGTACTCATCTCAGTGATTCTGTTCATCATTCTGAATTCGTCATATTCACTTGCCGAACCCTTGCCAAGACCTTGGGCGCATCATAATCAAGAAAATTATGAAGCGGGTGTTACTACAAGCAATCCTTTCACTGGGAAATATTCAGCATATATAAGGTCAAGAAAGGTGGAGAGAAACACTATGGGCACACTCTGGCAAGCGGTAAAACCACGACCTGACTGGTTTGGAGAAAGAGTGAGGATGACTGTTTATGTGAAGACTCTTGGTGTAAAGGATGCAGCCGGATTATTTATGAGAGTATCCACTTACGGTGGTTGGATCAACTATGACTATATGTACGACAGAGTGGTCCATGGCGATACCGATTGGCATAAGCACATGATTGTTTTAGACATTCCTCGTGACACAAGTTTGGTAGATTTTGGTGTATGGATAATCGGTAAAGGTGAGGTGCAGGTAGATGACTTCAGATTTGACGTTGTTGACAACAAGTCCCATGTCACTGGTGCATCTGAAAAAATAGAATTCGACCAACCTAGGAATCTAGATTTTGAGGGACATACTGAAGTAGAAAAAGATGGGAATTAGATGATCCGAGTACGTTCGCTCAGGCGACCGCCTTTCTTTCCGCTGCCGCATTAAGGTGCCGCTGTTTCGCCGAAAGGACCGCCTTTCGCAACCGCAGGGATTTGGGCGTCACCTCGATTATCTCGCCTTCCTTTATGAAATGGATCGCCCTCTCCAGCGTCATGATCCTCGGTGGTGCCAGAATGATGTTCTCGTCCCTGCCGGCGGCGCGCATATTGGTGAGCTTTTTCTCCTTAGAGGGGTTTACGTTGATATCATTCTCCCGGTTGTGCTCCCCGACAATCATGCCTTCGTACACGGGTGTGCCCGGGACGATGAAAAGCTGCCCTCTTGGCTCGAGGTTGAAAAGGGCGTAGGCAACAGCCTTTCCCTGCCTGTCTGCCACTATGGAGCCGGTATACCGTGTTGGAAATTCACCTCTGTGCAGATCATAGCCCGCATAGTGACAGTTCATGATACCCGTACCCTTGGTGTCGGTGAGGAACTCCTCCCGATAGCCGATGAGGGCCCGGGAAGGGATGCTGAATTCAACATGCACCCTGCCGCTACCCTTGTTTACTAGGTTGATCATATGTCCTTTACGGGAGGAGAGCTTCTCCGTGACAATGCCAAGAAAATTCTCGTTGCAGTCCACAAAGAGGTTCTCCATGGGCTCATATGTCTCGCCGTTCCGGTACCTGTAGATGACCTCGGGACGCCCTACGCAGAATTCGAAGCCCTCCCGCCTCATGGTTTCGATGAGAATGGCCATCTGGAATTCACCTCTGCCCTTGACCACGAAGCTCTCTCTATCTCCGCCGTCCTCCACCTGTATGGCAACGTTTCTCAGGGTTTCTTTAAAAAGTCGCTCGCCAACCTTACTCGCCTGAACATATTTCCCCTCTTTGCCAGCAAAGGGCGAGGTATTGATGGTGAAGCGCATGGAGACGGTGGGCTCCTCCACCTTGATCCGCTTCAGGGGCTTCGGTGAGTCATGGGTGCAGATAGTGTCGCCTATCTTGACTGCCTCGACCCCAGCGAGGACGACGATATCACCGGGCTCCGCACACTCCGTCTCCTGAAGCTTCAACCCCTCGTAGACCTGGAGTTTTGAGACCTTGAGGGAAACCTGCTGGCCCAGTGCGCCGAGGCAAACCAGGGAGTCATTGCTTCTAGCCCAACCATTGACGACCCTGCCTATGGCCAGCCTGCCGAGATAGTCGGAGTAACCAAGGTCGGCCACCAACATCTGAAAGGGTTCGTTGGGGTCATGGGAGGGCGGGGGTACCTGCTCCACGATGGTGTCGAAGAGCGGCTGCAGATCCTCGCCCCTGTGGTCCAGTCCCTTCTGAGCAATGCCCTCACGCCCTATGGCATAGAGGAGAGGAAACTCGAGCTGCTCCTCGGTGGCGTCCAGATCTATGAAGAGATCGTATATCTCGTCCAGGACCTCATTAGGGCGGGCATCATGGCGGTCAATTTTGTTGATCACCACGATGACCTTTAGCCCAGCCTCGAGTGTCTTTTTGAGCACGAAGCGGGTCTGAGGCAGGGGCCCCTCTGAGGCGTCTACCAGGAGCAAGGCACCGTCAACCATGGCGAGGGCCCGTTCCACCTCGCCGCCAAAATCGGCATGGCCGGGCGTATCTATGATGTTTATCTTCGTGCCATTCCACTTAACCGCACAGTTTTTTGCCGCGATGGTGATGCCTCTCTCACGTTCCAGCTCCAGGCTGTCCATGATCCTTTCATCGATTTCCTGTCCCGCCCGGATAAGACCGCTTTGTCTGAACATGGCGTCAACAAGCGTGGTCTTTCCGTGGTCCACGTGGGCAATAATGGCAATGTTCCGCATCCGGGTGTTTCTCACAAGACTACTCATTTTGCGCAATCCCTCCTGAAGGCAGCAAGCAAACGAACTGTGGAGTATAATCTTTTTTGAAGGGAATGCAAGGGTCTTGTATTTGGGAAGGCATGGGGAAGGAATTGCGAAATTAGAGAATTAGTCAACTCGTCGATTCGTCAAATGGTCAAATCTTTAAGGTCGTTCAAACGGTTTACCGTTTACCGTTCACTGTTTACGGCTTACCCCTTGCGGTTTACCGTTTACCAAAATAAAAAAGCGGAGCCAAGGACTCCGCATTTTTTTAGTTTAAACCAAGATATTGTGGCTTGATCTCAAGAACCAAAGTGTGGAGTATGTAATTCACCCTCCGGGTGGACCCGGATTGAATGCTATTTGCTGAGCGTGCCTCAAAGCGAGCTTTTCAAACATTATTGTAAGCCCGGTTGCCAGGGTATAGATGGATTCGATGTTGAGATTCTTCTCCGCTGTGGAGTCGAAAAAAATATTGAGATTGGATTCGAGTCCATCTTCCGGTTCCGGCTTCCAGTAACAAATCAGAATCGGTATTTTCGGCAAAGGATGCAAAACAAGAGATATATCAGAGGCGTAATGTTTCTCTACTTGCCTGCCGTTGAAAAGGTGAATCATGTCCTCGAAAAGATCCGTATAGGTATCAGCAACTTTTTTTAATGGTTTTTCGCATCTCTGCCCAAAAAGCCGATGCCATGTCTTGCCGCCTTCCAATTCCCTGAATGGAACCCATTCCCCTGAAACCGATACTCCCGCACCATTCATTATATAGTTGAGTACTGGTATGGTTATCCATGAATGGACGTGGAGGCCAGTGGTAATGTTCCCCTTTGCATCAACACTGAAGTCCTTGCCGAGACACTTGATGGTTAATTTATCATCAGAAAATTTCGCCCCCAACCTCTCTGCTGCTGCAGCAAGATCTATGGTGGTAATTTTTCCTTTCAGCTGCTCCATTGCTTGTTCCGTTTCCTCTTCAAGGGTCATTTTGCTACCTTCTTTCCCACCATAGCGCTCAATTATCTCGCTCTCCAGGCTGGGGCACTCGGCAAGCTGTTTTTCACCCTTGAACACGGCAGCAGCGAAGGCCAAACATGTTGGTTCGTCGCACTTCTTGCAATTTGATTGATCCAGCAGCTTGAAAATTTCCATAACATTATTCAGCTGAGCCATGCGGTGTTCCTCCTGTATTCCGGCTGCAACAGAACAAAAAAAGTTCTAATAAACGGACAAAAAGCAGTGTAATGATGTTGTTCATGAATATAGTTGTACAGATCTGAATGAAAAACATCAACCATTTGGGGGATAAGTGCTTTTATTTTCTCCCGTTTTGGGTGTGGAGCTGTGACCTAAGAGTTCATATACCTTGCCACTGTACGTCATAGATAAGGTAATTGACTGTTGATATAGAAAGCGGTCATTATCTGCCTGTTTTTTCTAGGTAAACCTTTAAGATGTAAAGGAGGTCAGAGGACTGAAGGTAACTAGGCACTCCTTCGACGAGACTTGTCGACGAGCTCAAGTCGTGTCGCTCAGGACAAGTAGGGACTGAGCACTAGGCACCAGAGCTTCGGGCACTTGACTGCGCTGTCATCGGGCATGTAGCATAGGGTCAAGTTCAAAGTTTGAAAATTCTCCTGAGGTCAATCAATAAACTTGGAACCTGGAACTTTGAACCTTATCGAGCTGAGGGCTGACAACTGACTGCTGAGAGCTAATATCAACCGGCTAAACAGAAGGATAATTTGGCCCGACCGCAAGATTGCAATATTACACTCAGGCTCATTGATATGAAGGGAAAACAAAATGGATCTTGAACGTTATTATCTTGATTTATTCGAGATGCTTAATTCTGCATGTAAGAATATTGCGGCTGGTCAATATGAGAAATCGGATTCTGATAAATTATTTGAACTTGCCAAAAAAGGCAGATATCCAAGTTTTCTGGCAGAATTAGCCGAAGCATTTGGGATGATGTTGGTCAAAGTTGAGGCCAGAGAGTTTAGACTCTCCCAAATTATCGAAGAACTCGAGAAGGCCAAAGCCAAGCTTGAAGATTATGCACAAGGATTGGAAAAACACTTAGAAGAATGCTGCCCAGAAGAGTAATGTGAGCCGTGTGAAGAGTGGTTTGGGCAAGTTAAATGATTGACAGGCTTAGAAAAGTTAACGAGAATAGGTCAAATTTGGGGTCAAGAACGCTCTTTTTAGGGGAAAAACAGCAAAGGCTGTGAATGTATCCGTCCGCTAGAAAGCCATAAAAGGAGGCTGAGACTGCGGTGCGCGTTTTCCAATTTTCTTCGAGTGCATCTCTGGAAAAACTAACCGGTCGCAAAGCTCACAATCTTGATGAACTGCTCGAGCTGGTCAAGGTTTGTTCGAGCTCTTCCATTTTCTACCACACATTTGCTGCATTTCGAAAGTTGAGAGAAGTCCAAACACCTTATACCAATGATTTCGCTGTCTGGATTATGAGACATCTGAGTGAAGAGGCCTTGGCGGAAAAACTGTTGGCTATCGACATAGCTGAATACAATACTATCGAAAGCTTGCGGGCACGCATCGTTGAGGTTTTAGAAGACCACAGAAGTGAGAATCCTTCATTATTTGAGAAAAAGGCAGCCGAACCATTTTATCTCTACAGTTTGGTCAGATTCGTGTATCTCACCGACAAGTTTGCCTACAATCTTTCATCTTTTCGGCAAATGC
Organism: Syntrophobacterales bacterium; assembly: GCA_050118775.1. Taxonomy (GTDB): domain Bacteria; phylum Desulfobacterota; class Syntrophobacteria; order BM002; family BM002; genus BM002. Next base: position 1,771 of record JASFKF010000068.1, on the reverse strand, counting down.
TGGACACCATTAGTACAGATTCGATTTATTATCATTTTATTGAGAGCAGACTGCAAACTCAACTCCAAACAGATGACTTTTCCAGTTGGATGGAAGAAAACCCAGACTACAAGGAACTGGCAGCAAATATCAGAAAAATTGATATGAACATTCACACTCTTGAAGAATTGCGAGTGAAAATAGGAGAGACAATTGACCAGTATCTGTGACAGGCTGTGGTTCATAATTGTTAAAAAGAGGAATTTCGCAATAATCCGATAACCAAGACACGGTTGCTGTGAGGGATCCTAGGGCCAGAGATGAGTATACCCAAGCTATCTGACTATAAGGACGTGGTAGGGATAGATGTTGTCGGTGAGCTTTATACACTTGCCTCGCACGTGGGAAAGCGCTCCATCAAAATGGTCAACTCCACCGCTGTGGGAGGTGGAGTGGCTGAAATGCTGCACCGAGTGGTGCCACTGCTCAACGAACTAGGAATAGAGACGAGATGGGATGTGATCAAAGGCGGCGCCGATTTCTTCGACATCACTAAGGCCTTTCACAATGCCCTGCAGGGCAAAGAAGAATACTTTGAGGAAGAGGTCTTTAAAACCTACTTGGCCTACAACGAGATGAACTACCAAGAAATGAGTTTTGACGAAGACCTCATTGTTATTCATGATCCACAGCCTGCCTCTTTAATAAAATGGCAGGAAAAAAGAAAAAACAAATGGGTATGGCGCTGTCACATCGATATGTCCCACCCGAACCAGCAAGTTTGGGATTTTCTCAGAAATTACGTTGAACTCTATGATGCGGCTATCTTTTCCTCGCCGCTTTTTTCCCCGCAGTTAAAGATTCCCCAATATCGTTTCTACCCTGCAATTGACCCATTGGCAGACAAAAATCGAGAACTGACCGGCGATTATGTCGACAGTGTACTGGAAAAGTATGAAATTCCACGAGACAAGCCCATTGTTACTCAGATTTCACGCTACGATCCGTGGAAAGACCCGGTAGGTGTAATTCAGGCTTTTAAAATGGCGAGAAAACATGTGGACTGCCGTCTTCTTCTCGTGGGCGACAAAGCGGCGGACGATCCCGAAGCCGAAGAAATTCTTGCTCAGGTAAACGAGGCAGCAGGAGACGATCCTGATATCAAAATTATCTTTCTCACTCACTCCATCCCCACCGAGATCAATGCCTTTCAGCGTGCTTCAGACATTGTTTTACAGAAATCCATCCGGGAAGGATTCGCTCTGACGGTGTCCGAGGCACTGTGGAAATATCGCCCGGTAATCGGGGGAGCCGTGGGGGGAATTCCCGCCCAGATAATCCATGGCTACACAGGAATGCTGGTCCATTCGGCGGAGGGTGCCAGCCTTCAGATTCGCTCATTGTTGCAGCAATCGGAACTGGCCAAAAGACTTGGTGAAAACGGACATCAGCGTGTCAAAGACGAATTTCTCATCACCAAATTGTTGAAAAGATATCTTTTGCTTTTGCTGGCTCTAGATCATCCCGGGGAGTCGACCGTCCTGCTGGATTAGTAAAAAGCGCTCTATAATTAGGGAGACGTTCTTGTTTTTGTGCCTTTGGCGCAAGGTGTCTAGTTAATGCGTCAACTCGTTAAATGGTCAAATTGTTGAAACCGTTGAAGTCGTAAATGGTAAACGGTTAACGGCATATGTATTATAAACTCCAAGCATGGCAATGCGCTATATAGAAAGTAACAGCTTATCCATTATTCCATATTGCTAAAAATCAAGTTTTCAAAAGATAAAAGCCT
>JASFKF010000067.1:0-7357 GCA_050118775.1 Syntrophobacterales bacterium | reverse complement strand
CTGTGGGGGGCACAGTACTACATGTGGAGATCGATCAAAAAGGGCAAAAGTGGGGATTAAAGTATAATATCTCCAGTTTCCAAAAATAAAGGCAAGGCCATTTCTGACCCTGCCCATCAGATTACTGGTTATGTGGAACTGTTACAGGAGCACCGGCACTTGAGGTATTGCCAGAAGAGTCAGTAGCCTCGTAAGTGATAGTGTAGATTCTCCCATCTCCCTTTCCTGATCTTTCCGCTCTCAGGTAAATGTCACCATTAACTATCTGAATATCATCGTCAGTGTGACCTTCGCTTGTATATATATCGAAAGCCGGATCGTAAGTGTAAGCCACTTCAGATTCATTTGAGGTTACGGATACTAGCTGGAAGGTAGGATCGGGAGGGCAATTATCACTCACTTTTTGGGAAAATATTTATCCACCCGCCCTCGCAGCAAAGGAGGGATGTTCTTTAGATTTTCACTCTTTTATCTAAAGGAAAGGGGGGGTTAGGGTCCAGACGGCTCGCGCCATATTTCAAGGATGGTTAAATCATCAGTGGCCTCTCCATCGCCTCGCCAAGCCCTGACCTCATCCAACAGCCTGCTGCCCCACGGTGGACTTTTGGTTGTTTTTAGGTATTGGGGCAATCGGTGGCTGCCGAAGAACTCATCTCTGTCATTCTGCGCTTCAGTAACCCCGTCAGTTATGAACAAGATGGCCTGCCCAGGCTCTAGGACGATTTCCTTCGTGTGGTAGTCAGGCTTAGGTATAACCCCTAGAGGTATTCCTCTCAGCTCGGGGAGTTTTCCCAAACCTTTTCTCCTCAGCCACAGGGGAAACAAATGTCCACCCCGGACAAGTTGCATTCTCCCGTCTTCCGGCCAATATCTTCCCATGACAATAGTGGCGAAAAAGCCTTCTTTGGCCAGGAGAGAGTACATACCACTGTTTACACTCTCGAGAATCTCGTCAACCTCTCTGCCCACTAGAGCCTCGCTCCTGATCCTCGCCCACAAGGCTACCATTATCAAAGCTGCGGGAAGTCCTTTGCCACAGACATCAGCCACGTAGGTTAGCCAACTGCCATCGGCCATGGGAATAAGATCATACAGATCGCCACCCACAAAAGCAGCTGGCAGCGACACAGCCCAAACCTTGCTGCCACCTGACATCTCCGGGCATTGTGGACAAAATTGCGCTTGAATTTGAGATGCCGCTTCTAGTTCAATCTGCAATTTTTGTTGCTTCAGTTGGGTCTGGAGAAGCCTAGATCTTATAATGGCCACAGCGGCCAACTGGGCAAAGCTGTCCAAAATCTCTTCATCCTCAGTATCGAAACAGGGTCTGTCCTTCGAGTTTAGAACCTCGATTACACCCAGAAGTTCCTCGCTGTAGACAATGGGGACACAAAGGAGGGTTCTGGTTTGGAAGCCGGTGTAATGGTCAGCCTCTTTGAAGAATCTTGTGTCTCGCTGCACATCTTGGATGATGACAGGCCTGCGGTTTGCCGCAACCCAGCCGGCGAGCCCTTCGCCCATCTTCAATTCCACGTTGCGTTTGAGGATCTGTTCAGTCGCCTCGCCCAAAGCCTCGTTTTTGGCAAGAGCAAATTCGAGAACGTCAGCTGCTGAGTTGTAGAGCAAGATAGAAGATGCTTCGGCACCGGTCACTTCCTGGGCCAAGTCCAGAAGCTGGGGCAGCAAATCATCCAAAGATTCTATATTTGCCAAAGATTGATTTGCCTTGACAAGATTCTTTAGCCGCTTGGAAAGATTGACCTCGCTGGCAGAATAGCCTTCCATACGCTAGGAAAATCCTTTTAAGAAATTAGTAGTCCAGAACGAAAGCCTGTGGTGCAAATATAAAATGACAGACAAACTTTTAAGGACTTGCAGGGCTAGAGTCCACCAGAGTGATATGCTGATTGGCCAGGGAGATATGGGCAGACTTGCAGTCTGCCCATATCCTTTAGTTGAATCCCTGTCTAATTTAATCGTCCAATGATTCAACATACCATAAGGAAGTGGTACCAGTCAAAAGAGACAGGTGATCTTTAACCCAGTGCAACTCCTCTCGGTTCGCCAAGTCTTTGGAGGTTTGGGCATTGAAAATGCAACTTTTCTTCAGTGTCTGGAAGTGTGCAATAGAGGTCAACGTGCGATTCACTTTTCAGGGCCTCAACTTCAATTCCGGAGCTTTTTGGGCAATTCACCACTACGGAGTCGGGAGAGATATCGAGCACCAAGGTTGGAGAAGTTTCATTTTCCAAAAGTGCCGTTAAGGTTATCATATATTTTTTCATCTTCCTCCCTCCCCTTTTAAGGGTTTCTATTACTCCTACTTCTTTCACAGGCAACTGCCGTGCCAACTCAAGATGGGAAAGTAAAGAATCTTAAGCACATTGCCTAAATATTTAATATAACTATGTCTTTTTATTTTTTAGCTATGGCGAGATAAAAGAGAAGAGTCTTCTTATCCAGGAACATGGCTGCCAACAAAGTTGACCTTCCTTATGGTTACCCTAAATATCCTAACGACTTTGAACAGTTAGGCAGTGTAAACCAGGTTAACATGTGAGTGGCAACTTGTTTGACTGAAAATGTAATGAGGGTTTGAGATTGGAGATTGCTGCTTTTAGTCTAGAAGCCGTATCTTTGCATCTTCTTCATTAGTCCATATCGGCTCAAGCCGAGTTCTCCGGCCACTCTAGTCCTGTTGCCGCCATGTTTTTCGAGCGCTTGTGTCAGCACGGACTTTTCCAGGGCTACAACCATCTCTTTGAGGGTTCCCTTCGTTTTAACTTCAGGGCTAACCGCCATAGATTTTTTTGCTATTTTTCCCGAAAGATGTGAGGCTTGAATTAATCTAACATCCTGTGCCAGCGCCACCGCCCTTTCAAGCTCGTTTTCCAGTTCTCTCACGTTGCCCGGAAAGGTGTAGTTTTCAAGGCAATGTAACGCTTCTGGGCTCAATCTCTTAGCGGATCTGTCGATTTTTTGGCTGTATTTTTTGGCGAAGTGGTTGGCGAGCAGACGAATGTCACCAGTTCTCTCCCGCAGTGGTGGAACTTTGATGGTAAATACATTTAGACGGTAAAGGAGATCCTCTCTGAAATTCCCCTTGCCCACTTCCTCTTCCAAATTTTTGTTAGTTGCAGAAATAACTCTGGTATTCACCCTCTTATGATAATTAGCTCCCAATGGCCGTATCTCACCATCTTGCAGAACTCGCAAAAGACTGGTTTGCATAACCGGCGACATTTCCCCTACTTCATCAAGAAAGATTGTCCCGCCGTCGGCAATTTCAAAAAGTCCCTTCTTGTCCGCCACAGCACCGGTAAAGGATCCTTTCTTGTGACCAAAGAGTTCACTGGTGAGTAAAGTTTCCGGAATACCTCCACAGTTTTGTGAGACAAAGGCTCTGTTCTTTCTGGGGCTGTTATAGTGAATACATCTGGCAATGAGTTCTTTTCCCGTTCCTGTTTCTCCCTCTATCAATACTGTTATGTCCAAATCTATCACTTTTTCGCACAATTTGAACAAGTCAATCATTACTTTACTATTGCCGATTATCTCATCAAAACTGAAACGTTTCTCGATCTCTTGTCTAAGAAGAATGTTTTCTTCTGTAGTGTGCTTGAGCAGTCTATCCTTTTCTTTATCTAAAGCCTGCAATTCCTTGTATGCCTCGTCTAGCTCCGCATACATCCGGGCATTATCTAGAGCCATGGCTATTATGGGCGTCAATGTGGTGACAAAAGTGATGTCTTCTTGGTCAAAAATTCCTTTCTTCTTATTAAGAACCTCGAGAACGCCAATAGTTTTTTCTTTTTTTTGCAAGGGTGCGGCTATCATCGAAGTGGTTTTAAAACCTGTGGAGTAGTCGATTTCCTTGTAATGGCGAGGATCCTTGTCAATATTAGAGATTAATTCAGCTTTTCCACTCTTCAACACGCCACCTGCAATGCCTTTGTCCGCAGGAAAGCGAATCTCTTTCAACTTCGTCACTAACCCGTTTGGATCACTCTCTGCCCAACAAAAGACAAATTCATTTTTTGGTCCGTCATGCAAAATTACCGAAACCCCTTCCGCCTCCATGACTTCTTTCATTTGTTTGATTATATGTAAGATCAGATCGTCTATGTTTAAATACTGATAAAGAGATTGGCTTATGTCCCAAAGCGTCCTCACCACACCAGCTTTAGAACCCACTGGAGGAATATCGCTTTCCTTTTTTGCCTTTTTCTTTTTTGTCATGGTGCACACCCCGACAACTTTACTGAAATAATGGAGTGATGGAATAGTTAAATCCCAAACTCCAAGCACCAAATCACAAACAAATCTCAAATTCCAATATTCAGTGAGCAAAACACCAGACAGGTTTGGAACTTCGAATTTTGGTCATTGTGATTTGTGATTTGGAATTTAAGGCTCTACCCTTTATCTAAACCACCAGGGCTATACCGTATAGACTTCCCACATGTGCTCCTTGGTCCGCGAGGTGAATGACGAACCAGGGCCATAACCTGCTGATCTTCAGCTTCTCTGGCTCCCTGCCCTTCCCTGATATCCAACCTATGAGCTCTGACCGTTTCACATGTATCCTGCCAGGACCGTATAGCTTGACTTCGACTCTGCATCGTAAAAAATCTATGGTGAAGTGCAGTGCTAGGACCAGAAAGGCTCCTTTTAACCAGGGCTTACCCCATATGAGAAGAAACAGCCCGGCGAAGAGAGCATGAACCGTACTATGGTAGCTGATTGCCAGAAGTTGGTCCCACAGCCCTTGACTTCGCTTGCGAACAGCAAGTCTGTAGGAAGTAAAAACCGCATCCCCCATTACGTGTGACATGAGCAGGAGGAAGAAGGTGCTTAGAGTCATACCACTGACCTGAGTACAAAATCGGTATTTACATTTAGTGAAGGGCCTGCGCCTCACCTTCGGTGAAACCGGCTAGCCAAGGGGAAAATACTGCCGCGGTGTGATCAGGATAGCAAGGATGGAGAGTGATTTGGATAAGATGTGCTTCAGCCTTTACCTTACTACTTCAAGCTCTTGTTAAATTCCTCCACTTTTCTTTCAAGTTTGCTGATCGCGCTTCTGACTTTGTTCAAGATTGCTGCTGCATCCTGGTCATCCACCGAGGCTGGATCAACCCCGCCAACAGCTTCTCCTATCTCTGTAACCGCCTCACTGAGAAGGATATTTAGCTGCTCTGCGGCTTCCAGTTGCTTCTGCATTAAGATGATGTCCTGGACTGTGAGTTTGCGCTGTGACAACTTCGGCTCCCTCTTTCAATTCATGGCTTGGATTCTGGTGGGCTAGCCCGCATGTGCCATGAATTGTCGTCACGAGATCGTGGTAGATGGGTGTGCAACCGGGCAACCGCAGGGGCTCGAATCCGAGGCGTACTTGAATAGTACGTCGCAGGGTTCGTGGTCCGAGGACGCCCGGGAGGCCGGCCATATCCGCGATCGCAGTAGACTATTCATGGCATATGTGGGCTACATTAGCACAGATAAGTGGAATTGGTCAAAAGAGATTTGGCCAGCCCGGATATATCATGAATTGTCGTCGGGAGACCGTGAAGATGGACGGGCCACCAGGCGACCGCAGGGGGTTGGACCCGAGGCGTACCTAAATGGTACGTCGCAGGGTTCGACACCCGAGGACGCCTGGAAGGCCAGCCATATCCTCGGTCGCAGCAGACGATTCATGGTATGTCCGGGCTAGTCTCGATCCAGAACTTCCCTTACAACATTCAACATCTGCCTCATGTCATAAGGCTTGCTAACAAAACCTTTAGCTCCGTTTTTCAGGATTTCTCTGGTGGGCCCATCGGGGGAGTAGCCGCTGGCAATGGCTACCCTCGCCTCAGGGTTTACCTTCAGAAGCTCGCCAAGGCAGCGCTTGCCTCCCATGCCTGGCATTATTAGATCTAGAATTACCAGGGCTACCCTCTGGTGCTCTTCTTGGTAGAGCTGCAAGGCGCTTTCACCGTCAGCCGCCGTGAGGACTGTGTAGCCAAATTCCTCCAGGATCTGACTTCCAAGGATACGGATTGGTTCCTCATCATCCACTAAAAGAATAGTCTCCTCGCCCCCTCGAGCAGCGGCTAACGGTTCCTGTGTTCTGACAATTTTTTCCTCAGACTCTATGGCCGGAAAATAAATCTTGAAGGTAGTGTCCTCACCTAGTTCACTGTGGCAGGTTATATGGCCTTTGTGGCTTTTGACGATTCCATAAACCGTGGCTAGACCCAGGCCCGTGCCTTTGCCGGTTTCTTTAGTTGTATAAAAGGGTTCAAAGATGTGTTCTAAGGTCTTTTTGTTCATGCCGTGACCGGTATCGGAGACTGTAAGCTGAGTATATTCACCTGGTCGGGCTTCGGGATGGATCATGCAGTAATTCTCATCCAGAGTCACATTGGCCGTTTCGACAATGAACCTACCCCCCTCTGGCATGGCATCTTTGGCATTTACTGCCAAGTTCATCAGGATTTGCTCCACCTGGCCAGGGTCTGCCTCGACGATTTTGAGGTTTTCGGCCAGATGAAACTCCATTTGGATCATTTTGGGAATCGTCCTCTCCAGCAACAACCTTACACTCTCCACTTCATGGTTCAGATCAATGGGTCGCAGTTCGCTTTCTACTTTGCGACTGAAGGTGAGTAACTGTTGAGTGAGATCCGCGCCTCTCTCGGCGGCGCGAATAATTTGACTGAGTTCTCGCTGACCAGAATCCTCTTCACCTTTTCTCATTTGGAGCAACTGGGCATAGCCCTGAACAGCTTGCAACAGGTTGTTGAAGTCGTGGGCAATGCCGCCGGCGAGGGTGCCCACGGCTTCCATTTTCTGAGCCTGGCGGAACTGGGCTTGCATCTTTTCTCTTTCTTTTTCCGCCTCCTTGCGCTCAGTGATGTCGCGAGCAAAGGCACAGTTGTATTCCTTGCCCTCAAATTCCAGATAATTGACCGTTATTTCAACCGGGAAGATTTTGCTATCTTTGCTTTTGTGCCGAGACTCAATCATGAAAGAGCCACGTTCTTTGATTTGTCTCCAATGTTCTTGCCAAGCCACCGCTGGAAAGTTCGGGTCGATGTCATGCACCGTCATGGAGAGCAGCTTTTCCCGCGAGTAACCGAGAGATGAGCAGGCTGCATCATTTACAAATATAAATCTCGCATCAGATCCCATCCAGAACACGGCGTCTCCAGCGTTTTCAACCGAGAACTGTGTAAGCCTAAGGGCTTCTTCAACCCTTTTGCGCTCGGCAATCTCAGCCCGCAGTTCCTCATTGATCAGGGAAAGCTCAGCAGTCTTAGCCTTTACCTGTGCTCTCAAAATCACGCCCGTTCCCAAAAACAGCAGTAAT
>JASFKF010000066.1:0-7375 GCA_050118775.1 Syntrophobacterales bacterium | reverse complement strand
AAAAAGGAGTGATCTTTACTATTAATTTTGGCGGGACTACCACGATATGTTGTGGCAGGGTTGCAAACCATAGAGTGTAGATTAAAGTATGTAATTCACAGTCTTCAAAAAGAAAGGCAGGGCCAAATCGACCCTACCTCTGTCTTTCAACGTTTGTTTATATGCATTATGTCCTAGCCCAGCAGTAACCGTCCTCAAAACTTGGGGATGAACATTGTTGCTGCCACACCACCATGATCCGAGGGCCACAAGGGAGGAACCGTGTCCGTTTTGTACTGCTCTTCATCACCGACAACAACCGCCAGCGCCGGTCCGGGGATTGTGAACTGCCACTCTCCACACCTGTTACGCACGAATATCAAGTCAACTCTTTCATACAATGAGCTCTCGCCTTGGAGGTTTGCTGGCTGGCAACAAGTAAAGCCATCAGGATTCAAAAATTTTAACAGATTTCGATTCCAAATATCCACGAACTGGGAAAATCTGATCTGTTTGTATGGCGGCACGAGAAGTTGTCCTTCGATAAACCTTATTGGATCTTCATGCGAAGAGTTGAAGTCGCCAACCAGGATGATAGGTTTATCCTCAGTGCTGAGAGGACCCATAGGAGAAAGGAGGCCGACCAGCTCAGAGGCCTGAGCTGCTTGGATCAATGGAGAAAGGGGGTTTTCCGGGTCCACCTCTCTGACTTCAAGGTGGGTGTTGACGAATCGTACTGGAAGTGTCCCGATATGGGTATCGACTGCCACGAAGCCGCGCTTAAACGCGATAGGGCCGAGGACAGGACTATCAATGCTGGCAACCACCAGATAGTTGCAGCCGTCCCCCGACTCTCTGCCACTACACAAATCCGCCGGGTCAACCTTAGTTACTGTTGGAGCGACATCAGATCGCGCCAGTATCACGTCGCGATCAAGAACACGAACGATGCCAAAATCCCCTAAAGGGATAGGAATCTCCATGTCAAAATTATTTACAACGGCTACTGCCTCATAAAAGGCGCCGCGCGCTTCGAGTGCATCTAGGAGATCATTAAGATAGTCGCGAAATGGCGGGTCCGCGTTAGATCCGTTTTGCGTGAAATTGTAAACCTCCTGCAGGCCAACCAGATGCGGTTTTTTCTCAGCGATCTCGGCCGCTATTACTGCGGCTCGCTCGGGGAATTGATTTGCTTCAATCTGGTTTAGAGCTGCCTGCACACCCGCCAAAAACTCTGGTAGAGTATTCGCAGCAGCCAGGGACTGAATCTCTGCTCCTACATACAGGTTCTGTGTCATCACTTTAATTGTATGGAAGGATAAATCATCATTCGCCACTGCTGGCACAGTCATGCCGAACTGTCCCATTAGTAAAATGATCAGTCCCAAAACCAGTACTTTTCCAGTCATCTCCCTCCCGCGAATAGAGTCCTGTTTTTCCAACCCCATACATGACCTTCTGCGGATCCCTATCTTCCTCTTCTCTTCCATGATTCATACCCCCCTTGTTTGGGTTCGATGCTAACCGACCTACTGGCCACAGCGGTTAATTTCGCAAACGCCGCGAGAAATGGAACGAAGGTGTCCAAAAGATGTAATTCGAATTTTTCACGAGGTTCACTCTGCCTGAAATCGTGACACCGGCCATTGTCCTTGGGATTAAGCCGAGAACGAATACTAAAATGGCCATTCCGTAGCCATGGAGATAGAAAATTGGTCGGAGAATGAGAGATACGTTATCGACTTGAAATCGGGACATAATTTGTTCCATCAATTACTTCCAGAGAACTCGGAGCGTAATGTCTAACTCTATATCCCCACTCTGACTCCAGAATGTGAACAATGAACTGGAAGCTTGTTTCATCAAGTAAATCAGAGCCCCATCCCAGTTGTTCCAGTCGGGCATTGACAAGTCTGGTGGTGAATACTCCCCCCTCGCTTATGATCCTAAGCACATCTCGCACCAGCGTAGGAATGTGATCGAGAAGAATACCCCTTTCGGTTAAGCGGTAAATTAGTAGTTGTAATAGAGGGGCCATGCTGGTTTCTCCCCCAAGTACTTCCTTTTCATTTGTCCCAAGGAAATGCTACAATCCTACGACCACCAGTGTCAAACAACTCAGAGTTGTACAACTATGAGTGATTTTAAGCTCTTAATGACTCAACAAGAGATCGCTGAGAAGGCTGGTATCTCTCAGCAGATGGTGAGCTACATCATCAACGGTGATCGTACCCCATCAATTGAAGTAGCTGTTAAGTTAGAGAAAGCAACAGGATTCCCAAGGGAGGCATGGCTCTTTCCTGAGCGTCACTATAACCCCTATATTCCACTCCTAGATGGGGAAGACCCTGGTTGGGAAGTGTGCAAGTACCGCATTGACCTGGTCAATCATGTAAGCGACCTAATGCTTGAAGACTTTAGAAAACACAGGGACTTCCAAAGGATGCTTGAGATAAGCTTCAGTTTTCAAGGCTTTGACAATAAAGAAATTGTCTCGACCTTTAGGATTGTCACCAGGAGAGGATTAGAATTACTGGCTTCAACTTTAGAAATACTGGCTTCAACTCCATTCAAGATAAATCACGGTGACGAGTTTCGTTGGCTTTATGAACGTGCGGAGGCTGGTCTGAGCGTTCACGTCCCCTACTATCCTATCCCATCCTATGAAATAGAAGGTGCAGAACACGAGTTCTCTATAGCCCGTGAGCATGGAATCAGGTGCTTTATGGCTGTTTCTTCTGGTCGGCTTTGGATGTCTGAGTGGTCGATGGGGAGAAGAATGGTATGGAGTCCTGAAGTCATTGATAGGTTGTCGTGGTTCATTCGTGAGGTCGATAAGTTATTTGAACCACATCAAAGTTAATATTACATCCCTTAATTCACATTTTGGCCGATATTGACTCTGGCACAAGATGTTGAGAAAAAAAAGAGCGGAGCCTAAGACTCCGCATTTCCTAAGTTCAAACCAAGATATTGTAGCTGGTACAAAATAGCTAAAGTGTGAATTAAAGTATGTTATGCACAGTCCGAGCCTGACTGGAGCATTAAAAAAGCGGAGCTTCGGCTCCGCCAGTGGGCTTCGAAAAATGATTGGGCTGCTTCTGAGTAAAACCTGATTAAGCCGAAAGAGTAGTTAGACTTTTCCCGCATACTGTGCATCAATCATTTCTCTTCTTTCTGTGTAAGGACATTGGTCTAACTCTGAAGTCAGCCGTGCTTCGTGGGTAGGCATATTTTCATCAGGGTATCGACAGAGGAAGATTCCATCCACTTCCCTGAAGTCGCTTTTGCCTGTAGAGACCGCGGAGGTTTTGGCCATTATCTTTGCTTTTACGTAGCGACATCGTAAATCGCTTGCAGGGTATTCTTTCGCAAAGCAGTACTGACGCACAAACCATAGATCCTCAGGCGTCGTCTTAGGTCCTTTTCTCATTTCCATCATCCTTTCTGGGTAACCTTGTTAAGGGGTTATTACGAGGTCATACAAGATGATTTAGTGAGTATTACTATTAGATCTTGATAGATTCGAAGGATATTTGTACTAGTACGCAAGAGAACACCAAAACTAACTCAATAAACACATCGAGAGATACCCCATTGAGTCTCCAAGAGACTAGAGTCTCAAGGCTGCCCAAAGAACAGCCTGGAAGAGATTAGGTGCTTTGATCTTTTTGAGAATAGAGTCTATTTCCATCCTGACAGCTTGAGTGCTCATGCGGAGTCGCTCTGCGATTTTTTCTTCTGTTGTACCTACAGCAAGCAGGGCAAGTATCTTAATCTCGTCATCATTTAAAGTGTTGCCTTTGTGCTTTGACATTATTAATGTCCCATTTTCAGACAAATTGTGAAGCATAGCTCGTACAGGTGAATAAGTGAGGCCCCAAACCAGAGACTACTCCCCTTGCTTAGAGATATGGGCTATTACTGAGAAAAGTGGAGCGGGACACAATCACTCATCACTTCCAGAAGCAACAAGTAATCTGCATCTCGCTCCATAACCCAAGGACATGATTGGAGGACACGTCCAGGTAGACAAATGGTACACAAAATCATTTGACAATGGAAGATTGCTTTTAGATAGTTTTTTGGTAGTCCACACTACCTATTTGAGCTTTTTTCGACTCACACAAGGCTGGTAAGTTTGCATTTAGGCAAGACTTAGCAGGTGAGATCTCAGGTTTACTTTCTTGTGCTTCAATCCAAGTTTTGACCTTAGATTTTTGCGGTGAAACGAAACTGCGTTTTCTGTAATACCAAGTAAATCTGCAATTTCGACAATTGATTTGCCAGCCTTTATGAGATTAGCAACTTCAATCTCTCTCGGCGTTATGCCTGCGCATATCGAAGACAGCTTATCTGTAAACGGAGAGGTGACCTCAGACAGGTTTGTCTCCAGTATATCAACAAAAGCTTGTTGTTGTGTTGATAGCTTTGTCTCCTTAAGCCTTTGTAGATAGGGAGTGATTAGCTTTTGAAGACTTCCAAAAATAGTATCCTCTAATATCTTCTTTTCTTCATCACGATGGTTCAGGAGGACCTTAAGGGCTATGTTGGCTTCCTCAAGAGCTTTCGTATGCTCCCTCAATTCCTTCTCGCTCTTCCTCAATCTCTTCTCCACCCGTTTACGATTCTCTATCTCTCGCCTCAGTTGCTCGTTAGTTTCCATCAGTTCACTAGTACGCTCTTTGACTTTCTGCTCCATCTCATCATGAGCTTTGCGCAGTTCCTCTTCAGCCCTTTTGCGTTCACTAATATCCCGGTCAATACCTCGATAACCATGGAATACTCCGTTGACATCAAAGACAGGAATCCCACTGGTCTCCAGAACTACAATATGGCCATCTTTGTGGACATTTGCATTATCAAGGAGCTTGAAGGGCCTTTGGAATGCAGCAGAAGAGGAAAAAATACGAGCAACCCTCTCTGCCTCTTCCGGGGGCATAAGGTCGAAGGGAGTCTTCCCTAATACCTCTTCCGGCTCATAGCCTAAAATGTCTCGTATTTTTGGACTTGAGTAGGTATAAACGGCGTTTTCATCTATTTCCCAAAACCAGTCAGTAGCAGTTTCGACCAGTGTACGAAACCTCTCCTCACCCTGCTGGAGTGTCTTCTGCGCTCTCTTGAGTTCGGTCCCAGACTCTTCAAATTCTCCGATCCTTTGGTGCAGTTCCTCTAGTTCAGTGATCAGCTGTGCTTTTGTTTTGCCTGAGTGTTTCATGCTATTTACCTCTCGGACAAGGCCTGAGTTCGAAGGATCAACAGTCTTAAATGCATCTGGTCGAAGATTGTGCAATGCCTTAGAGGGTACTACTAATGAGCTGGAAAAAAGACTGAGTGTAAATTAGTTCAGAAAGGCAAGAATTGCAAGGCAGGTAAATTCGTGGGCTGCTCATACAGCCACCTCGTTGCTAATTGAGATTTTGCTTAAATGTGTGAACCTATCCTCGCTCACTGTGGATTACATCCTGCACACTCTAACACTTTCCAGTTCGCCACAACATATGGTCCACTGTCAACTGACTGTCACTGAGAAAGTGAGCGCATTGCATTTTCCTTTTGCCAGCAAATACTGATAATGGGGATGACGAAATGGTAAAAATTTTTTATGATGCGGGACTTTGAAGAGGACCTGCGCACTAGGGCAAGGTTCAGGCGGCAAGGGAAAAGACCACCATGAAGGCAACCGTTATCAAGGCATTAGAGCAATATCTCAAAAAAGTAGGAGGCTGAGAAGATGACAGATGAGAGGTTTTATTCATTCTTGCTTTGGGAGTTCATAGGGCAGTTGCTTATGAATGGTCATGTTGGAGTGATGTCTAATGAAGCACGAGAGAAAAAAGCTCTTAAGCTTTGGGATGAAATAATAGAAATCTTAAAAAAGGAAGGTCTAAACATTAAGCTAAAAGTCGACTTCGATCACTCAGAAATGCCATATTTGTATAGCCAGGCAACCGAGAAGTTTTTGAACCTCGCTAGAACTTTTGAAAAGATAGGGGAATGAGAAGGTGAGTTGGAAAAGGAAATAGAACTGGTTTTAGATTGAGCGAGGGAGGCGGTTGCTGTCAAGAAAAAGGGCAATCCTAGTGCAGCATAGGCGGATCAAAAAGTGAAGAAGGCACAGTGGAAATTCACACTTATCTTAAATTCAATGTGGTACAAGATGTGCGAGACCTAAGGGGACGACATTGAGAGGAAAGAGCCCCCACTGACTCGTCTGCTAGAAGCCAGTGGGGACAAAGTTGGACTTCCCATTGTAAAAACCTTAATTTCCCTGACAGGGTAGGTGCTCTATACAGATCATCGAGCGAAATTGAGACGCCCTATTTCATGAGAGGAATTTGTTTGGCGATATCATACTCTATTACCGCTTCGACCTTGTTCTCAAGCTGGTAATAGCGCGCTACTCTCTTTTCAGACAAAACTTTGCGGAACTTGGGTAGATAAGACTGGCGGAGTTTCAAATGGTCTCCTTCAATCGCCGTATATTCATCTACCAGACTCTTTGCGACCTCATCAGACATGGTCTCGTAATTTTTTGCATAGTTTTGGATTAACTTAATTTTACGGTCAAACAGTTTGCCGAGTTCTTTCTGATAGCCGTCATAGATCGGCCAAAACACCTTGGCTTCGGTTTCCGTCAACTGCATACCTTCAGCGACAAAAAGTTTCTTGTCTGCACGCATTTTTTCGCGAACCAACTCCATGTTGTCAGCGGGTTTGTCCTGTGCAAAAGCAGGAATTGAAACAAATGCCATGATAGCCGTGAGTGCTATCACAATGATAGTTGTTCTGCTTCCGGTTTTCATAACTATCAGTCTCCTTTCGTCTTGTAGTGCGCAATCCTGAATTAGTGTCAGCTGTTTACTTCTTACCCCTGTCCACAGATTCCATTTTACCGACCACTGCGCTGACTTACCTTCTGTGCTGTAAAAGATTCTTGTCACTCAAGTGAAGTGACTATGAGCGCTATGCCGACTCTATATAAAGAACGACCTAAGGGAAACCTGGCGGCAGTAAAAATACAAGCAAGTTACAGTGCCGTCAATAGAAAAAAAGACCAAATAGGTTTTAACTGGATAACTCAAAAGAAGAGGAGGTAAGTGGAGATAACATCCCTTAATTCACATTCTGCTGGTTTTCAACCTGGCACAAGATATTGAGGACTGTCAATTGATAGTCACTGTGAAAATGAGCGCGTTCCCTTTTGAGGGGTTAGTTTTCAGGGGGGAGGGTTAATCTCCCCCCTCATCACCTTTGAAATTGGCAAGGAAGTTAAGTAGGGTTTTCAGGGAGCGGGGATTGTTGCCCTAAATAAGAAAGGCAGAAATAATGAGACTTCTGCCTTGTTTCTTTTTATATTTTTATATTAAGGTAGATAACTTTCTTCATCTACACA
>JASFKF010000065.1:0-7379 GCA_050118775.1 Syntrophobacterales bacterium | reverse complement strand
GAGAGGGCTGTTTTCAAGATGGCCAAGAACAAGACAGGTGCTATGCTTGTTTTCCAACAACGAGACAGGTTGGCAGAACACTTGAGTGAAGGAATTCCTCTCCAGGGCAAATGGAGCCCTGAAATTATGGCCAGCATATTCGCCAAAGAAAGTCCTTTGCATGACGGTGCGGCAATAATACAGGGAGACCGGATCAAGTTGGTCGGAACCTACTTACCCTTGACGAAAAAAGAAGGCTTGCCACGGCAATACGGCACCAGACACAGAGCTGCCATTGGTCTGAGTGAAATGACTGATGTGGTCGTAGTAGTTACATCTGAAGAGCGTGGCGAGGTCTCGGTGGTACATCGGGGTGAAGTGGAACGAATCCCTGAGCCGCCTCAACTCCAGATGGTGCTCACCAGATTGCTCTTAAAAAGCTACACAGCGGTAAAACCAAGAACCAGAGTGAGGGAGTTACTTATTCAAGCGGCTGGCCTCTTACTCACCTTTCTGCTAGTTTCGGCCTCTTGGTCTATTTACTCGGGCAAGCAATTATCTCTAATCAATGTTACTACTGCGGTGGATTTCCGCAACATACCCGAGACTCTAGAACTTAGAAGATCATCTGCTGAGCGAGTAGAAGTGCAAATAACCGGCAAACGCAGACTTGTCAGCGCTCTCAAACCAGAGCAAGTGGGTGCTTTCTTGGATCTCAGTGAGATTGACACGGGCTTTCACCGAATAGTATTGAACGGAGACAATATCGAACTACCGCTGGGCTTGCAGGTGGTACGTATAACCCCAGCGGCCATAAGATTAGAAATGGAAAAGCGGGTAGAAAGGGCAATAGCAGTAGAGCCAAACATAATTGGATCGCCTCCTGCCGGATATCTGATTGAGAGAATAAGGGTAAGACCTGGTTCTGTGCGGGTGAGCGGCCCAGTATCGATACTCAACAATATGCTTAGCCTAAAGACTGAGCCTATTAATCTGGGTGACATAGAACCTCAAAGGGAGGAGAAAATTGTGGAAGTCCCCGTGGTACTTTCCCCAGCTTCCCTTAGACTTCTTCCTGGACAAAACAAAAAGGTCCTGGTCACCATTCAACTAAAGGCCAAACTTACCTCCGAGGATTCTGCAGGTCAACTTTTTCCCTAAGGTTCCACTCGAGCTTGACAAGCTCTCATAAAGTCTTGCCTTTAAGTTTATCCCAGATGGAGATCAAGAGAAGTAATTCTAAAATTGTTTTGACAGTCGGTGTGTGGCCTGTTAATCTCTAGCTAACCTATATAGTTTCAGGAGCTTTTATGAGAATCTCAACGCGCGGTAGATACGGTACTCGACTGATGGTTGATCTTGCTCAACACTATGCTAATGGGCCTATCCCACTAGCTGATATCGCTAAACGACAAGATCTTTCTGCCAAGTATTTGGAGCAGTTGATCATCTTGTTGAAAGGGGCCGGTCTTATTCGAAGCGTTAGGGGGAGAAGTGGTGGCTATATGCTGGCGAGAGAGCCTGGAAAGATAAGTGTGGGTGAGATCGTTGAGACCCTCGAAGGAAAACTAGCAGTGGTAGATTGTGTTTTGGAACCCGACCTATGCTATCGCGCTATCGAATGTCCAACCAGGGATATCTGGGTCGGCATGACGGATCTCATGAAAAAACAGCTATTCTCCCTAAGTCTTAAGGATATACTCGGAAAATCTGCGCCAATTCATGAACTGTTGCAAAACTCGGATTAAATAGGAGGAAGATATGGGAAAGGTTGTGCACAGCTCACAGATAAACATCACCAGGGAAAAGGGCCCAACCAGGAAAGCCCTGATCCAAGGCTTTGGTGAACCGGTTTATTATGGCATCCACGGTGGAATAAAGGATTTTTATCAGGTAGAACCTGAAAAAGAGCACGCCGCCACCTTGGATCACATCGTCGGCGCGGTGGGCGGCTGAATGATGGGCACACTGGCCGTGGTACTGGCCGGCAAAAAAATTCGAACCTTTGAACATCTATATGAGGCTGAGGTAATAGGTGACATTGAAGAGGTTGACAAAGTTCTGAAAATTACACGCATCAAAGTTCACTATACGCTCAGAGCGCCAGCCGAAAAATGGGAAGATGCCAAGGAAGCCCTGAACATATACTTGCCCCTGTGTCCTGGTGCACAGAGCGTGATCGGCTGTATTGATATTAGTCACGAATTGACTTTGGAACCAATGCCAGAGTAAAGAATCCAAGCCCCAAGGACTTAGCCATTCCCAGAGAGGTTTTCCCTGCTCTTTTCCTCATGCTGCATTATGCTGGAGTAATGAAGGGAATATTCAAGTTGAATTCAGGGCTACGGCTTTTTCCAATACTCCAACACTCCAGAAAGGACCCATGGGAAAATAGAAGAAATCAGACTTGCATGATGTGATATGAACTGGCGGGTTATTTGCTGGCCTTGACCAGGGAGAGATATGAATCTTCCGGGGGTTGAGAAATAAAATCAACATCCTCAACTTTCCGAGACATTAGAATCCTGGCGTTAATCTGAGCGCCTGGAGCCATCTTGAGGACAACCGTTTGAATTGTGCCTATGATTTTGGCTGACTCGAAGATCTCGAGTTTTTCCGAACATGGTACCGTACCCACGATAATTCCTGAAGTGGCAACTTCCTTTGCCCATACTTCACCTTTAACCACACCGCTTCCTTCCCCAAGACTATCAGCCCTTCGGATCTCAGATTCCCCTCGACAGAGCCCTCTACGAGAAAATCTTCTTTCCACTCAAAATTGCCTTTTATGGTCGTGTTGCTGCCGACATAAGAGTGGAGGGTCACGGTTGCTATCCTTTCGCAAAGCGCCAAGCGCATCCTTCGACAGGCTCAAAACTTGTGGCACATAGTGTCAAATTGTTCTAGTCGTAAACGGTAAACGGTGAACGGTAAACCGTATTGCACATCCCACATCTCAAATCCGAAATCCGCAATCCGAAATCCGCAATCCTAAATTCTGGACCCTGCCCGCTGTCGCTTGTCTAGGTTAGCCATCTCTTACGGCGCTTGTAATATTTAACATCCCGGTAAGAACGTTTAGTACCCACTTCAGTCAAGCCCAAATAAAATCGTTTCACGTCCTCATTGTCGCGCAGCTTTTCCACACTATCATCCAAGACTATCCGCCCGTTTTCCATTATATAGCCGTAGTCAGATATGGTCAGAGCCAGTCGAGCGTTTTGCTCAACCAACAAAATTGTGGTCTTCTGTTCTTCGTTGATCTTTTTGATTATGTTGAAGATTTCCCCCACTAGCAGGGGGCTTAGCCCTAAAGACGGCTCGTCCAGAAGCATAAGCTTCGGTTGGGCCATGAGGGCTCTACCAATAACCAGCATCTGTTGTTCACCGCCGCTCAAATAGCCGGCAAGAGCATTTTGCCGCTCTTTGATCCTAGGAAAATAGGAAAAAACCAACTCCTGTAACCCTTTAATCTTTTTTCGTCCCTTTTGCAGATGGGCGGCTGCTATTAGGTTCTCCTCTACGGTCAGATCCTCAAATACTCTCCTTCCTTCCATAACCTGAAAAACACCGCGCCGAACGATTTCTTCAGGTTCAAGACGATGAATGGGTTCGCCTTCAAACTCTATAACCCCATCGGTGACTTCCCCTTCCTCAGTCTTTAACAATCCGGAAATGGCCTTGAGAGTGGTAGTCTTGCCTGCTCCATTTGCACCCAAAAGTGAAACAATCTGTCCCTGGTTGACCCTCAAGGACAACCCTTTCAGTACCAGAATAACGTCATTGTATATTACTTCGATGTTGTTTACGTTGAGCAAAGCCATAGGTGGTACTCTAAAGTTATCCTTGTCTATGTAAAAGCTAAGAAACAGACGTCCAAATGGTCGCTTTTCGACATAGTCTTTGGAGTGTTGGAGTGCTGGAGTAATGGAGCAATTAATTAACCGGGGTAATAAGCATTACCAATACTCCATGACTCCAATCCATTAAGTTTTATGTCATAACTTGATTTCCCCTCGAAACTCTCTTAGAAATCTGATCACCAGATCTTGATAATGATCGTCTGCTTGCAGAAAATCTTTCTTGTAGAGTCTTTCTCTTTCTTGCCCAAAAAAAATGAAAGGTCCATCCGGGAGATGAAAAAGGCCGTATATATTGCTTCTCTCTAAAGAGGCCACCTTGCGAGTGAATTCGAAAGTCTTCTTTCCCCCATCCGTCTCATAAATGATCATCCGGCGTGATAGCTTTTTCTGCCGGATCAGCAATGGTTCGTAGTGACTCCTTCTCTCTTCGGGCAATCCTTCAAGAAAATCTCTGATAGCTTTCCTGGAAAGACGGGGAAATCTGCTCAACTTAGAGTGGCTTACAGAACCTCTGTTTTCCAAGAAAAATACTTTGGAAAGTCCATCCCCATAAGGTTGTACTTCGAAAAACTGCCGGTGAATAGTGGCAGAATGCGAATTATTCAACTCCAAAACTTGCCTGGCTCGACCCTCGCCGTTAACTGCCCCATAGCCCTTGGATAAGGCAATGTTAACCAACTCTTCTAGGGATCCTTCTTGACAATACTGAAGCCGTTGGCTCAGTTCTGCTGGCGTCAGGTGGGGTCTTAGGTAAGCGCAACTAATAACGGAGATTAAACAAAGAAGGCCCAGGGCAAAGCGCAAGGGCCTCCGGCAAGCAGACAGCAAGCAGCTGGCAACGGGCAGGAGATCAACTTCTCTTATCATGTCTCAAGTACGATTGTCCCCTTCAGTGACTTGCAGATGTTTCCACCTGGCTGTCCGCTGCCTGCTGCAAGTTGTCAGATTTGTGCTATTGCGCTTCTTGACTACCAGCCCAGAAAACGGTCCTCCCTTTCAATAGAGACACTCATCACTGGGACCAAATTGTTGTCGCTCATCTTGAAGATTCGCAAGGCAGTATTAGGACGATGGTCTGTCGGCGTAAAAGAAACGGGTGCGGTTAGTTCACCGGTACTAAAATTATCAAGGCTCTCGAGAGCCGCCTTGAGTCCTGGACCGTTCAGCTGTCCCGCTTTATCGGCACGCTTGAGACCTTCCCACATGACCATCATTGCCGTCCAGCCCTGGATGTAGCGGACCGTATGGACACCCTCGGGATCCGTCTTCTTGGCAGCCGCCATGGCTGCTTTCATACCAGGAACATCTTCCCCCCAGAAAGCGAAGGGCGCCATGCCGTATATGCGCTCGTTGCCGGCGTCGCCTGCGAGTTTGATAAGATTTTCATCAAATCCCCAGACATTGGAGATGATCTTGGTCCGGAGATTAAGTTTGGCGGCGTCTTTTACAACCACAGACGTGGAAGGAGTCGTGCCACCAACCCAGGCCCAGTCAGGATCAAATTCCTTCATGTGCAACAGCTGGCTAGTGGCGTCAATCGCCCGCAGTCCGACAATCTCATCTGGTCCCACTTCTATCCCCAACTCCTTAGCCATCGCCTTGCCAGCAGGTATGGGAGCCTTGCCATAGGGGTGATCTGGGTAGATAAAAACTACCCGGGGAGCTCGGTCCCCCGCATCCGGAAACATCTCCTTAAAGGAGTCTTTGACAAACTTCATTGCCAACCGGATGGCGTCCGAATAGCTGGTTCCAACATAAAAATTGTAAGGGGTCTTGGTGGGATCGCTGAGGTTTGAGTCGTAAGACGCTGAAATATAAACAATATTGTCATTATTAACCTGCTGCTTCAGCGCGTTAGTGTCTCCCGTACCCCATCCCTGGATGACAAAAACTTTGTCCACATCCTTGTATTGCTTATAGAGGCTTACGGCTTCCGGAATCTTGTAGGCATAGTCATTAGCAATTAACTGAATCTTACGGCCATTGACTCCACCATTTTCGTTAATGTAACGTTCAGCATCTTTAGCGGCCTGAGCGTAATCCTTACCCACGGCAGAAGTGGCGCCAGTGATGTCGAAAATGCCACCGATCTTAAGGGGTTCAGCCTCTTTCTTGCCGCAGCCCCAAAACACCAGTCCAGCCACCAGTAACACCACGTAGCCCCATTGGAAAGTCCTCGTCCTTTTCATTATTTCCCTCCCCCTCTATTTTACAGTTATCACTAGGCGGGCAGCCACTCTGGCTCCATCCGTGTTGGCGTTTTTTCACTCTGGAGGTCTAAACCCCCATCCTTACTCACCCCCTCTCTTAACATTGACAGGCTGCATATTGTCTCACACTAGTAAGAAAAGGGCCACAACTTCCAATAGGCGCGTATAGTGTGCCAGCGTGCAGCCAGACCATCCGGCTCGAAAATCAGAAATAGAATAATAACCACGCCGAAGACCAGTTCTCTTAAAGTCCCAAAGATAGCAAAAATGTTGGGATAGATGTTGCTTAGTATCTCAGTAGGAATGCGCAGCAACTCAGGTAGTAATACCATAAAGATGGTCCCGAAGATACCCCCCAAAACATGGCCTAAACCACCGATGATTACCATGGCCAAATACTGAATGGATAGCCACATGGTAAAGTGCTCGTCACTGACAACCAGATTGTAGTGGGCAAAAAGCCCACCAGCAACCCCTACGTAGAAAGAACTGATTCCGAAGGCAAGAAGCCGGTATTTGAACAGATTGACTCCCATTATTTCAGCTGAGAGATAGCGGTCGCGAATGGCCACCATTGCCCGACCGGTCTTGGTGCGCAGTAAATTTTTTAAAAATAAGGTGGAAGCAATGACTAATACAAGAATTAAGTAGTAGTAATGGAGATCAGTATCTAGGGAAAAACCAAAAATGCTTGGGCGGTCGACGTTCAGACCACCGCTACCTCCGGTAAGGGAGGTCCAGTTACGCATGGCGTACCCAATGATAAACTGAGCAGCCATGGTGGCGATGGCCAGATAGAGCCCCCGGAGGCGCAAAGACGGAACTCCAAAGATCATACCCACTCCGGCGGTTACGAAACCTGCAGCTGGAAGGGAGAGCCAGAAGGGCCATCCTGCCTTCATAAAAAGAATCGCCGAGGTGAAGGCACCAACTCCCATAAAGGCCCCATGACCGAGGGAGATCTGGCCGGTAAAGCCGGTGAGAAGATTAAGGCCGTGGGCTCCAATAACAAAAATACCGATCATGTTTGCCATATGTTGCACGCTAAAGCCGAAAAAACTGCTCAAAGGAGAAGCAACAAAGGGAAAACCCACGAAGAGGAAAAGGACAAAAGCCCCCACCCAGATTTTTACCCAGAGAGTATGGAAGATCTTCTCGTCATCTTCGTACTTGGTATGGAACAGACCAGTTGGCATAAGAATTCTTAACCTAGCGCATAGAGTGGCATAAGGTAATAGGTCATGGGTGATGGGTAATGGGTAAAAACCTATGACCTATATCCCATAATCCATAACCTGACTAATTGACGCTTTGCGCTCCCCGTTTT
>JASFKF010000064.1:0-7384 GCA_050118775.1 Syntrophobacterales bacterium | reverse complement strand
CTTCAGGATGCCACGCCGGTGCGTCTGGGACAGGAGTTCGGCGGTTACGCCCGGCAAATGTCTCTGGCTCGCGAGCGTATTGAATTGGCCTTGGCAGGCCTTATGGAGTTGGCTCTTGGGGGGACAGCCACAGGGACCGGACTGAATGCGCCATCCGGCTTTGCCTCCAAAGTAATTGCACTGTTGGCAGAGGAAACGGATCTTCCTTTGGTTGAGGCCAGGGACCATTTTGCTGCCCAGGGAGGTCAAGATGGACTGGTTGCAGCAAGTGCTTCTCTGAGAGGTCTTGCTGTTACCCTGACCAAGATTGGCAACGACATACGCTGGCTGGCTTCTGGACCAAGATGTGGCTTAGGAGAACTTGAACTGCCTCCGGTACAGCCGGGCTCTTCCATCATGCCGGGGAAGGTCAATCCTGTAATTATTGAATCTCTTCTCCAAGTGGCGGTGCAAGTCATTGCCAATGATTGGGCTGTGGCTATGGGTGGACAGGCTGGAAACCTGGAACTCAACGTCATGCTACCGGTTATGGCCTACAATCTGTTGCAATCTGTGGAGTTGCTCAAGACCTCCATTTCTAACTTTACCGAGAGATGTCTGAAAGGGCTTGGGGCAAATGAACAACGTTGCCAGGAATTGGTGGAACAAAGCTTGGCACTTTGTACGCCGCTGGCGGTTGAGATCGGCTATGACAAGGCAGCACAACTCGCCCATATGGCCTACCAAAGTGGAAAGACAGTGAGAGAAGTGGCACTGGAGTTGGATATCCTTCCTAAAGAAAAGCTCGTGCAGATACTAAATGCTGAAGAGATGACGCAGCCCGGTATTCCCGGCCACGGTGAGAAAAAGCACTAGGTACTAAGGACTAAGCACTAGGCACTTTTCGATTTCGGATTGCGGATTTCGGATTTCGGATTCTTAATTTCGAAATTTTAACTCTATGCTCCATGCCCTTTGCCTTAATGACGGCGAAGCCAAAATGACGTTAAGCTCGATCAGAGCGAAGCACTGGTGCCAGATGCCGAGGAGTAGTTAAGTAGTGGTTTTAAACATGGCGCTACATCTGGTATAGTGAATACATTAGAAGAACGCATGAGAGGTTCATGGCCAAGATCATTGATTTTGAAGACAGCCGCAAGGGTGACGACAATCTCATCTGTCGTAAACCCATGGAGTTTAGGCGCGGAGATTGGCGCCAAGGCCACATATTGCAGTGTCTAAAAAGCGAGGCGGAGAAATACCAGAATCACCGCCGCCAGGCCATCAGCAACGGCCATCGCCACATTAAGTTCGTTCCTGAACACTTCAGCTTGGTGGGTGGCTGTGACTACACGGCCATGGGACTGTTTCGCTGGCGCGAGAATGAGGAGTTGGCCAGGGAATTCTACCGGCTGGCTGGTCTTATGGAATGTGTGGTTAACAGTACTTCCCCTTTATTGCGTACCGATCTACTCCGGAGTCTCTACAAGACTATATTGGAACTGAGGAAGAGCCTCAATTTCTCCTGGAAAGGGGATTCAAGTCAGTTTCTTTTGCCATTGCATCCGCACTTTTACCGTCGCACCCATTTTTTTGATCAGATACTTCAAGCGAGTACCCTCAAGGCTTTGTATAAGACAGTAGACCGTGAAACGGGGATGCAGTTTGACTTGCTAGCGGCTGAATATGTCTTTTATCTGCCGAAGAGAATGGTCGACGAACCGGCTTAGCCAACCCTATATCAAGACAGATTGGCCTCCCTACAGAGTTTGGGCTCTGTTCTCGACAAGAGTTCCTGAAAACCAGGAAAAACCGATTGACAAAAATCCATTTTTAGGTAGAATTAACAGCAAGTTATCCAGTTTGTTTAGCTTTGAAAAACTAAAAACCAGCTTTGTCTATGAAGTGCCAGAGGGAATTTTGAGGAGCTAGAGCATGCCTACGTGGCCATATCGATACCATCTGAGCTTAAAAGACCGATTGCGGCGCTCGGTCTACGAAGTACTCCGAGACCAAATGGACGTCTACCTCCTGCATCATGCTCTGGTCGATTCATACTGGAAGTTCTGCGAGGCCGGAGAGCCCTATCCTTTCGTGCAGAAAAGAGAGCTGAAACCCCGGGCCAGGGTGGTGGAAAAAGAGTACGTAAACCACAATCACTTTCTGGTGCTTTTCTGTGAGGGCACTATCCCTGGTCGCTATAAGAAATATATTCGCTTTTTCGATTCCAATAAGGTTACCAAAGAAGGAATCTCGGAGTTTCCTCAGGTGCGGTTGCACAAGAAATACACCAAGAATCTGAGATATTTTGAAAATCCTAGTTTTGAGAATTTTGTGCTGGACCTCTTGCCGGTGGACTATGCCCTGCTCATTCAGAGGGATCCGTCCATCAAGACCCGAAACCGCTATGCCATGACTCATTTCCGCGTGAAGATCGACTGGCCAATTGACAATGCCACTGAAGAGATGGGGCAGTACCTGCGCTACATCGGCAAGGATCTCTACGAGATGGGTGAGAAGTACGCCGAGAGCTTGAATCACAAACTGTTCGAAAATTACGGATTCCATCATGCGGTTGGTGGGCGCCGCACTGCTGCGGTGGTTGCGGCCCAGTTTCTCAAGAAGATGGAATTCATCTCGACAGTTTATGTCGCCAGTTCAGAGTCACGCACTCTCACGCGGTTAAGCGAACGTGGCGTTACTAGGTTTGTGCTGGTGAAGCTTCCCATGGAGGAGATTTCCCGGCTGGTGGCTGAAAGTCGCATGCAGTTTGACAATTTCGTGGAACGTTTTCTGATAGACCTTCAGGATGACTATGGGGTGGGCGTCTTCCAGGTGGTATATAGCAATACGATCCATTCCAAGCCACCCGAGGACGGGAAGTTGCGCGAACTGAAAACAGATTTTCAGTGGCTAACTGTGAGTGATCAGCTACTCGTTCCGCTGCGGGGCATTTCAGACATATATCCCATTCCTTACAGCACCATTTACACCCCTGAGATAGGTGATATGGACCAAGCCTTGTGAACTCTATCTAAATCAGCTTTCGCTGCAATTTCATCTCTTTAATGAAGAGTATTGACTAATCCCTGGTTTCTATATTACCTATGGGTGGTTGCTGCTGGTTGTTAAGTCTCACCTTTTTCTAGAGAATAGCTTTGAGCCTCCTGATCCTGCGAGACGGAAACCGATGGCGAATCCCTTGAAAATCCGGCGGAGCCGCTTGATTACTCCGGTTAATCTACCGATCCTTAGCTTTGCCGGCCTGATCCTAATTGGTACCCTCCTATTAATGCTGCCGGCTGCAGCTAACGGGCCCCGACTCGGTTTTGTGGATGGACTTTTTACTGCCACCTCTGCAACCTGTGTTACCGGCCTGGTTGTAGTTGATACAGGCAGCAGATTGAGCCTATTTGGTCAGTGGGTGGTACTGGGGCTCATCCAGTGCGGCGGCCTGGGCATAATGACCTTTTCCACCGTGCTCATCCTGGTTGTGACCGGCAGGTTTTCCTTCATGCACCGAAGCGTCGTTCAGGACTCTTTCACCCATGGCCCCGATACCGGACTCCCTTCCTTGGTCCGCCACGTGGTGCTGTTCACCCTTATCCTGGAAGTTTCGGGCGCTGCTTTACTCTTCCTTCGGTTTTCCGAAATCTACCATCCAGGCAGGGCCCTATACTTTGCCATTTTTCATTCAATAAGTGCTTTCTGCAACGCCGGATTCTGTTTGTATGCACAGAGCCTCATGGACTTCAGTGGGGATCCACTGGTAAGCCTGACCATGGCGTTCTTAATCATTTCCGGCGGCATAGGGTTCTTGGTTCTTCTGGAGTTAAAGAGGCTCTTTTTCAATCGCGACCAGACCAAGCGCGCCAGGCGATTATCAGTGCATTCCAAGTTGGTGCTCACCCTGACAATCATCCT
Organism: Syntrophobacterales bacterium; assembly: GCA_050118775.1. Taxonomy (GTDB): domain Bacteria; phylum Desulfobacterota; class Syntrophobacteria; order BM002; family BM002; genus BM002. Next base: position 3,481 of record JASFKF010000064.1, on the reverse strand, counting down.
GCTTGCCTGTGGCACAGCGGGATTTTTGTCCTCTGAGTGGAACCATTCCATGGCCGGCCTCGCAGTGCCCAGCAAATTCCTGGCGGCTTTTTTTCAATCGGTTACCGCTAGGACCGCGGGATTCAATACCCTGGATTTTGGCAAAATGGCAAATGTCACCTTGCTCTTTACCATCCTGCTCATGTTCGTAGGAGCGGCTTCGGGATCTACTGCCGGCGGTATCAAAATCAACACCCTGGGAGTTCTCTTCGCCCTCAGCCGCTCGCGGCTAAGGGGCGAGGAAGGGACGAGCATATTCCGTCGGTCCTTGTCACCCGAGACGGTTGGTCGAGCCATTTCGGTATTCGTTTTAGCGGTTGTGTTAATTTATGCTGCCACCATGGCTCTGACCGTGAGTGAGTTGGGCACTACCGTACACGAGGAGAGCAGGGGACTTTTCCTTAAACTGCTTTTTGAGGTAGTCTCTGCCTTCGGCACCGTGGGTCTCAGTGTGGGGATTACGCCACTGTTAAGCAGTGTTGGCAAGCTCATAATCGTCCTGGTGATGTTTTTAGGAAGGCTGGGACCCTTATCCATTGCCGTGGCTTTAACCGGAAAAGAACCTAGGTCCCGATTTCAGTATGCAGAAGAAAATGTCATGATTGGTTGAGCACCGCGGATAAGGTCCAACCCTGCCAGATGAACATCTTATAGGGGATGCATCATGAAACAATTTGCTGTCATCGGCATTGGCAATTTTGGCTACTTTCTTGGGCGCCATCTCTACGAGAAAGGACATGAAGTCCTGGCCCTCGATATCAACAAAGGCCAGGTGCAAAAGATCAAAGAGGTGGTGAGCCAGGCGGTGATCGTAGACGCCACCGACCGGGAAGCCTTGGAGGCGTTGGGAATCAGCCAGGTTGACGCGGCAGTCGTCTGTATCGGCACCAGGATGCAGGCGAGTATCCTGGCAACTTTGCACCTGAAGGATCTTGGCATAAAAAAAATTCTAGCTAAGGCAACCAGTGAGGAGCACGGACGCATTCTAAGGAAAGTCGGTGCCAACGAGATCTTTTTTCCCGAGAAAGACCTGGCTATAGGGGTTGCAAGTCGATTGGACAATCCCAATATGTTGGACTACCTACCTTTTATCGAGGGTTACAGCATTGTAGAACTTGCTCCTCCCAAGGATTTTGTGGGTAAAAGACTCAAAGAGCTGGATCTGATCAATCGTTTCTCCCTGCAGGTACTGGCCGTCAAAGAGATTTTGCCAAAAGGCTTGGTTCTCATACCAAAGGCTGACTTTTTAATAAAAGACAGCGACGCTCTCATTGTTTTGGGCCCTGATGAGACCCTCAAAGAGTTACAGGAAGAGTAGCTCATATTCAGCTAGCAGCCCCGCGACAAGCTCGGGACAGACAGACAACTTGCAGCTGGCAGAAAACAGATATCCTCTCTAGAGGATTTCTGCTGCATGCTGCGAGCTGCCTGCTGTCAGCCGAAAAATTCCCCATGTCTTTTCAAATCCGCAATCCGCAATCCGCAATTAGCAAGGTGCCTATTTTTTTCTAGCGGCTGTGGGTTTGGACAAGAATTGTCTGGCCTGTTTGGAGTAGGTTGGAATGGATTTGGTTTAGCGCCTTGATCTTGGCCACAGTGGTGTTGAAACGCTGGGCAATGAGCCAAAGCGAATCTCCTCTTTTAACCCTGTAATGGATGGTCGATCCTGGTTCGGAGTGGGGGGGGTTGCTAGCCAAAATAATCTGGCCGCGAAGTGGTATCTTCAAGCGCTGGCCCGCCCTAATGCGACTGGCACTGCGCAAGCCATTGGCGTGTACAATGCGCCTGACGGGCACCCGATATTTCATGGCAATTCCCGAAAGGGTCTCACCAAAGCGCACCCGGTGGACCACGTAAGCGCGTTGAGGTGGTTTCCACTTAGGAATCTGCTCCAGATTTGCCAGAAACATCTCTCTGGTCTCTAAAGGTAAATTGAGCATGAAAGGGTAATTTGGCGTGGCCTTGTAGCGCAAAGAAGGATTGAGTTCCTCTAGAGTTTTCTGCGTCACATCCAGAGTCCGGGCGATGTCTTTGAGCCTCATCTGCTTGCTAACTTGGACCTTTTCGCTCCTCAAAGGCTCATCTTGTTCCAAATCATTAAAACCGTACTTTTCAGGATCCTTTATAATATGGAGTGCTGCGAGAAAGCGGGGCACGTAGCGGGCGGTCTCCAAGGGGAGCCTGGGGTAGAGGTCCCAGAAATCATCCAAATAATTTACATGCTGCTGGCGAATCACTCGCAGCACATTCCCTTCCCCACAGTTGTAGGCTGCCAGCACGGTAGTCCAATCGCCGAAAAGCTCATGGAGAACCTTGAGGTAAGTAATGGCGGCTTTGGTTGAAAGCTCGGGGTCCATGCGTTCATCCACCCAGCGATCGCGACGGAGATCATAGCGGTAAGCGGTGGAGGCGATGAATTGCCAGAGCCCCAGAGCTCTGGCCTTGGAAAGGGCCTTGGTCTTGAAGCCGCTCTCGATTAATGGTAGCCAGGAGAGTTCCACAGGAAGACCAGCCTTCTTCATCTCTTCCACGATGTAGGGCCTGTACCTTCCCGAGAGTTTATGGGAGTCGGTGAAGAACTTTCTTTCAGTTGTCTGAAAACGTTTTATTTCCCTGGCCACATAATGGTTCATGGCCAATGGAATTTCCCGGCTACGCCCCATTTGAGGGTGGGACCGGGAGGCGTAAATCTCCAAAATTCGTTTGGAGATGAGTAAGCGGAGATCCTCCTTTTGCTGGGTGATCTCGGGGTCCTCTTCGTCCTGGATGGAGCAGATGATTTGGTAACTCTGATCGAGAGACTCTATTGCTTTGTCCGGTTCCCCACTATTCCAAGATTCCAGTGCTTCCTGATAGTAGTACAAGGCGTCATCAATGCGCTTCTGGTCAGTGTATGGCTCCTCGTCAGGGCTGGCCCCTTCCGCCTCCTTGGCAAGCATATCCGCTGGCGATACCCCGTTTGTTCGGCTATCCTCTGGGGCAGCCGATGAAGCCAGGAGACTAGCCTCCCCGTTGGTGGAATTAGCCAGCTTGTCTTCTCCTGGATATGATGCCTCTTGGTTTGCAGCTCGGGAACTCTCCTGGTCCCTTTGAATAAGGTTAGATGAAGTGCAGGAGAGGATGAAGAAAAGCAGGCTAAACAGAACTAGGCAAACACTGCGTGGCATAGGGAAAAGACCTCTTCAGCGAAAGTTTTGTTAATGATGGCGCAGGAAATTTGGCCACCAGATGATGCATGATTGATGCCAAATTTCTGGCTGGGCTCGAGTAGGGCTTCGCTCCAAAACAGCGGCCACTTTAACAAAAATCTTGGGAAAACTCTACAAGAAATACATTTTCTAAGACACGGGCTTGAATGCCGTTTTTTTTCACCATTTGACACTTTTGGACCGGTAAAGAGCTAGATAGTTGCACCTCTAATTTAGGTCGCCAAGCATTAACT
>JASFKF010000063.1:0-7400 GCA_050118775.1 Syntrophobacterales bacterium | reverse complement strand
TGGCGTCACCCCTGTAGCTCTTCCCCTTTTTTAGGAGGTATACGCTTACATCCACTCCCTGTTGCCAGAGATGGCGGGCAATAACAAAGCCATCGCCCCCGTTGTTGCCGCCGCCGGCCAGCACCGCCACCCGTTTCCTCCCTAGATCGGGAAAGTAGCGCCACATTACCTCGGTGGCTCCGCGACCGGCATTCTCCATCAAAACAACACCAGGAATACCCACAGCTTCAATGGCGGTGCGATCCATTTCTGCCATTTCTTCAGCTGTCACCGCTCTCATTCTCTCTATCCTTCGAGCACGACTACCGCAATAGCGGAGTCGCCTTCATCCGAGAGACTCAACCAGGTCCTCTTGGCTTCCATGGCCTCCAGCAATTTCTGAGCCTTATTGTGCAATTCCAGGGTTGGTTTGCCAAGATGATCTTGCACGACTTCGATGTCACGCCAGCGCAAACCCTCCCGCATACCTAGGCCCAAAGCTTTAGCAAAAGCCTCTTTGGCGGCGAAACGAGAGGCGAAACATTGTGCCGACCGGGCTCGTTGCCTACAACGTTCGATCTCAGCTGAAGTAAAAATACGCTTCAAGAAACGAGAGCCCCAACGTTCTACTGCTCGCTCCATACGGTGTATATTGACTATATCAACACCGATACCTTTGATCATGGGCCAGTCCGCCGCCAACCCGCGCCCCAGTTGATCAACTCTACCATTTCACGGACAGCTCGTTCAAAACCAACTAGCACCGCCCGTGCAACTATGGCGTGGCCAATAATAAACTCTTCGATTTCAGCAACATCCACCAACCAGCCAATGTTACTATGATCCAATCTGTGACCCACAGTTACTCCCAGTCCTACTTTATGAGCCATTTTTACCGCGTTTTGGATCCGGTCGAATTCTTCTTGTCTTTCGGTCAGCGTCCGGGCTTCACAAAAAGAACCTGCGTGCACTTCTATGTAATCCGCCTCCACCCACTGGGCCGCCTTTATTTGATCCAGGTCGGGGTTGATGACAAGACTCACTATGATATCAGCGTCTTTAAACAGACGAACGTACTTCTTCAGATTGTCCCTGTTTAGTTGAACCTCTAGACCGCCTTCGGTTGTGAGTTCTTCCCTTCTCTCAGGCACCAGGGTTACCATGTCTGGTTTTACGCTCAAGGCTGTCTTGAGCATCTCTTGCGTTGCAGCCATCTCCAGGTTTAATTTGGTCTTAACCGTCTGTCTGAGAAGGTGCAGATCACGATCCTGGATATGCCGCCTATCTTCGCGCAAGTGCACAGCAATTCCTTGGGCGCCCGCGAGTTCAGCCAAGGCCGCGGCCGTTACTGGATCTGGTTCTGCCGTTCGGCGCGCTTCCCGTAATGTAGCCACATGATCCACATTCACTGCCAACTTAGCCACGCCCATCACCTCCAATCACTTTGTCCGTTGTCAGCTCACTCCGTTCGCAGCAAAGCTTAAGAAAGAGTAAACGGTAAATGGTGAACGGTAAACGGTTGGGGAGCCAACCCATAATCGGTTTACCGTTCACTGTTCACCAAGCGCTATGCTCTGTGCGCCATGCGTCTTTGACAATGGACAGGGTTAATCGAGTATTGCTAGCAGTTCAGAGCTTCGCTCTTCCATTTCTCGGGCTGCATCCTCGCCTCGATCGTGCTCGAAACCCACTAGGTGTAAAATCCCATGAATTAAAAGACGAGAAATCATGTTGTCGAGGGAAATACCCGCTTCTTCGGCCTCCCGCTGGGCTGTGGGAAGAGAAATTATGACGTCACCGAGAAGTTGTGGGGAGATGTCACCAAACTCCCCCTCACGCATTGCAAAGGCCAGGACATTGGTAGAACCTCGGCGGTTTCTGTACTTCTTGTTGAGCGAACTCATCTGGTCATCATCCACCAAGACAATGCTCAGTTCGCTATCATAACATGCCAAGGCGTTTAAGATCTTCCTCGCCTTCGTCCTTATCTTCTCGAGCTCCGTTGCGATCTCGTTTTGTTGGTCGTTGACCTGGATCTCCATTGGCGCGAGCTTTTCCTTCTGAACCTTTGGCGGCAGGTTCGGGGTATTCAATTCGCTGATGAGATATTCCCATTAGAATCTGAATGAAACTCTTTGCAATTTCATGCAGATCTTTGAGTGTCAGCTCGCATTCGTCCAGTTGGCCATCCGAGAAGATCCTGTTGACAATCTTCTGAACCAGTCCCTGAATCCTGGCAGCCGTTGGATCGGCAAGAGTGCGGGAGGCCGCCTCCACGGCATCTGCCAGTAGTACCAAGCCGGCCTCTTTGGTTTGTGGTTTGGGTCCGGGGTAGCGATAGTCCTGTTCGGAAACAGGCGGCGCATCGCCTCCTTTGCTGTTCTTGAGCTTTTCCTGCAAATCTATGGCCTTTTGATAAAAAAAGGTGATGAGACTGGTACCATGATGTTGCTGAATGATATCCTGAATTGCCTCACCCAGTCGATAATTCTTGGCGAAATCCACTCCATCTTTAACATGTGAAATGAGAATAAGACTGCTCATGGACGGAGCCAGTCGTTCGTGCTTGTTTTCTCCCCTCCCCTGATTCTCAACAAAATAAAGGGGCTTCTTGATCTTGCCAATATCATGGTAGTAGGCAGCCACTCTGGCGAGAAGCGAATTTGCTTCTATGGATTTAGCCGCCGCCTCTACCAGATTGCCCACCACTATACTGTGATGATAGGTGCCTGGGACCTGCACCATGAGTTGTCTGAGCAGGGGCTGATCCATACTTGCCAGCTCCAGGAGCTTGACATCGGTGGTGTAGCCAAATCCTATTTCGGCAAGGGGACCCAAGCCGGTGGTTACAACACCTGCCAGGATGCCTCCGACGATGCCAAAAATCAGAGCCACCCCCGTCTGAGTGGTTAACAGCCTTTGGTAGGCAAAAGTCATGAAAAGAATCACCACAGCATTGGTCAAACCGACAGTCAGCCCAGCCCTCAAGGGAGTGCTGCGATCCCTGCAAACTACCACTCCTTGAACAGCTACAAGTGAGCCAATAAGGTAGTAGAACAATAAATCAATCTGACGGTCTAAAACTAACGCAGCTAGCAAAGCAAGGAAGAAGGTGAATATTATGGCGATGGTGGGACCGAAGAAGATTGTTACCAGCATTGCCCCGGCAGCCATTGGTAGCATATAGAAGATGGCCTCCTGGCTGATAAAGGAAAACCCACTGTGCAATGCATCGGCCACACCTACCGAAAGCTTGGCGAGTACGAGTAAAATGGTAAGGACTACGGCCAAAAATAGCAGATCCTTGACCTTGGTTGGAAATTGTCGGACGTATTTACCCGCCACGCGGACGGCAAGCAACAGGAGCAGTCCGCCCATCAAAGCAATGCCCAGCATGGTAAAGATCACCCCGCGCTCAAATTTGCCCTGGGCCTGCATTTGTAGCTTGAGCACCTGCTCTTGACCCAATCTCTGGCCTTCACGAACAATCATCTCTCCCTTTTTGACCTGAAAAAAGACGGGCTTGACGGCTTCCACCGCATTCTGTCTGCGGAGTTCGGTCTCATTGCGATTGAAAGTTACATTAGGGGGGAGCAGTGCTTGGGCCAGATGTACGATGGCGGTCCGTACTCTCCTGTTATCCTCTTCAAGTATTGCACTGGCTCTCAGTCTAATCTGCCGTCTAGCATCCTCGATGCTCATAAACCTGAGGAGATCCATGACCCTGGATTCCTCACCACTCTGAACACTTCTGAGCATTATGCCCTTCTGCATCTGACTGAGCAGAAAGGATTTATTGCCGACTACGCCGCCTGCTAAAACGCTGTCTGCCACTTCTATTACAGCCTCTTCAAGCCGCGGATCAAATTTCTCTTTAATAAGAATGGCATAATCCGCATCCGAGACGGTTATACCGAGTTGCGTCTCGAAATCCTTCTTTTTCTCCAGGGCCAACTCTTTACCGGACTTATGGATACCGCTAATGCCTTTGGCGCTTTCCCCCTTTGCCACCACATTCGATTCGGCCGGTTGTTGAAAAAGAGAACGCATGCTGGTGAAAAGAGTCCCCAGTCTCTGACGCAGATTTTGCACTGTCTCTTCGTCTAGATCATAGACGGCAAGCGACTGTCGTGCCGCCTCTTCCCTCTTGCTTTGGGTGGCTGCTTCGTCTGTCACCAGGAAGTCGTGGGCTGCCTTAATATCATGGTCTGCCACATCTCCCACCTGAAAGTTTACTGGCAGGACAATATAGTGAGGCGTAACCAGGACTCCCAATATTAAGCTGAAACCAACGAGAAGAAGCACTCTTTGCCACAGGAGGGAGTGAGCATTGTCAGTTGGTTGAGAGCTATCGCGGCGATCACGGCCAGCTGACCGCCTCGTGCTTTCAGCGCTTTGCTGTCGCCGTTTTTTCAAGAAAGCCATAGTGTTCCTTGCCCCAGCGAGAAAAAGGTATTACGAATTCGAGGAAGAATGCACAGGGCCCAACCATCGTTCGACCTTGCCCGGGGCTAGATTATACCCTTCCCCTATCCTTAGAATCCCAAGGTTTTGCTTTTGAGCAAGCAAATTATGAGCCATTGCCGCCTTTGCCACTACAGATGTTGACCAGTCTATCTCTCTAAGTACCTAGTTTCTCTTCTTTTTTTCAGCCTTTTCGTATGCCTTAATGATATCTTGTACCAGTCGATGGCGAATGACATCTTTATCAGTAAAGTAGACGAATTTCAATCCTTGGATACCGGCAAGTATCTTCATGGTCTCAATTAGCCCTGAAGTTGTCCCATTTGGCAGATCAATCTGAGTGATATCTCCAGTAATTACCGCCTTGGAGCTTATCCCCAGACGGGTTAGAAACATTTTCATCTGCTCAGAAGTTGTATTTTGGGCTTCATCGAGAATAACGAAACAATCGTTTAGGGTGCGTCCTCTCATGAAGGCCAAAGGGGCCACCTCAATGACGCCTCGCTGCAGCATGGCGGAAGTCTGATCAAAATCAACCATATCATGGAGGGCATCATAGAGGGGACGCAGGTAAGGGTTTACCTTTTCCGCTAGATCTCCAGGAAGAAAGCCCAATTTCTCACCTGCTTCAACCGCCGGACGCACGAGGATAATACGATTGATTTCACCACCGTTGAGGGCCGATATGGCAGTAGCCATGGCCAGATAGGTTTTTCCTGTGCCCGCCGGACCTATGCCAAATACGATGTCATAGTTCCGAATAGCCTCTATGTACTCCTTCTGAGCAAGAGACTTGGGGGTGATTATTCTTTTCTTGGATGTGACATAGACAGCATCTAGGAAGATATCTTTAAGACGAGCCTTGAATTGGCCGCTTAAGATCTGAATTGCATGATTGACATCACTCGGATAGAGAGGATAACCCTCGCTAAGCAGGCCGTAAAGCTCTTGCAAGACTCTTTTCGCCAGTCTTACATCCGACTCTTCCCCAAGCAGGGTAATCTGGTCGCCACGGAGGTTGAGCTTTACCTGGAGAGCTTTTTCAATAAGCTTAAGGTTGCTGTTGCGCTCGCCGCAAAGGTTTTGCAGCAAAGCATTATCGTCAAAGGTAAGTGTCAGTTCGTCTGGTCCATTGGCACTAGCATTGACAGTCATGGACAACTCTCTATTCCTTTTCTCCCATGACCTGAATAATTAGGCGTCTGCGCCGCGCCCGGTTGTCGAAATTGACAAGCACTATCTGTTGCCAGGTACCAAGGCTCAACCGCCCATCCACCACCGGAATATGTAAAGAGGGTCCCAACAGAGCTGCACGGACATGAGAGTAACCGTTACCGTCACCCCAGCGCTGATCATGGGCGTAGGGGATGTCACGGGGGACTAACCGCTCAATGGCATCAGCAAGATCCTGGATCACACCGCTCTCATATTCAATAGTTGTGAGTGCTCCTGTTGAGCCAGGCACAAAAAGAATCACTGCTCCACCTGTAATACCACTCTGGGCCAGATGCTGACCTACCAGTCCGGTTATATCAATGATGTCTGTGCCGATGTTAGTGTTTATTTCGACAGTTTTAGTAATTACAGCCACTTTAATTATCTCTCAATTAGCTTAGGTTCTCAACTCCCCCTAGCCACCGGCCCAAGGCACAAGGTTTAAGGCTCAAGGCCATTCGCTGTTCGCCTTTCCTCCCTGCGCCCCACGCCTTTGTGCCGTGCGCCACATCTACACTTGGAATGGCTTGGTACTATCTAAGGCCTCTTGCAGACATCTGAGCAGTGAATATTGTCATTGTAAATCAGCTTGGATATCTAACACAAACTAGAAGCGGCTGCAAGTCGGAGAGGGTGGCATGGGTTTGCTAATTTTTCCGACTTTTAATAAGAAAAGCCATTTATCCTTGACGGCCAAGTGCGAATCTGGTACCTCCTACGCCAACTGGTCCCCCCACTTTGAATTTAAGACTCCTCTTTTTTTAATGCTGGGGATTCTGAGCCGAGGATTGGACGAATTATGGAGTAATGGAGTACTGGAGTATTGAAAATGGAGTATCCAACATGACAGGAATCTGAAGGTTTTGACAGCACTCCATCACTCCATCACTCCATCACTCCAATCATCCAGGGGAATTCGTCTCACAAATGGTTGCCAGTCTCTAGCCAGACCCAGTGTACTTACTTCACGATATGTTATGAACATCCTTGATTTTATACTCCTAACAATATTAGCTATAGCCCTAATTCGTGGACTGATTCGCGGTATGATTCGACAGGTGGCTTCCCTCTTGGGGCTTATTGCTGGCTTTGTTGTGGCTGGCCATCTTTACGTTCGGCTAATCCCACTTTTTGAACGGTACTTCCCTTCACTTCCCTACCTCGAGGTTTTTACTTACTTGGCGGTTTATATTGCTACCTGGTTGACGGTGGTGTTGCTGGGATATCTATTTGTTAAACTCAGTCGAGCTATGCTCATGGCATGGGCAGACCGTCTTCTTGGCGGCATTCTGGGGTTCTTCAAGGGTCTGGTGACGGCAGTGATACTGGTTGCAGTACTAACCTTGTTTATTCCCAGCAAGTCTCCCATGCTGACAGATTCCCTCCTATGCGTACATGTGCAAAGGGTGGGCTACTACTTTGTGCAACTGACCCCAAAGGAATTGCGGAACCGCTACAAAAAAAGGCATGAAACTCTCGTCCGTCAATTGGAACAACAAAAGATCACAGAATCGCTAAAGAAGAAAATTAAAAAGTGACCTCTCCCTGCCTCCCGGGAGCATGTGGTGGCCAAATCTATTTTCCTCGTCAGATTTTTTATTCTTTGAAATTTTTTCAAGCTCATTAGCGCTCAAGGTGACATTATGTCTGAAACAGGTAAAGAGTTCGAAGGGTTGATGGAGTTAATGGCTCGACTGCGGGCTGAGGATGGCTGCCCGTGGGATCTTGAACAGACGCCCGCC
>JASFKF010000062.1:0-7408 GCA_050118775.1 Syntrophobacterales bacterium | reverse complement strand
GCAGTCTTACCAGATTTATCTTTTATGGAAACCCGCGGCCTCACATCTGTTTCTCTGAATTCGACGATCACTTTACTGGCCTTACCGGTAACCGGGTCAACTTTCTCCTGCATGGTTAAACCCTCGACTATGTCGCCGAATTTCACCACACCCGAGACCTCAGTGAGGATAGGAGTTGTGAAGGGATCCCACTCAGCAAGCAAGGTACCCCCCTCCACTTCCTGGCCATCGGTGACTTTCAGTTTGGCACCATAAATAATCTGGTAGCGTTCGCGCTCGCGCCCCCCTTCGGCAACAATGGTAAGTTCGCCGTTGCGATTCATCACCACCAGGTCCCCTTCCACGTTGCGAACCGTGTTGAGGTTGACATACTTCACGGTGCCTGGGAGGCGGTTGCTAACTGAAGTCTGCTCAATCCTTTTGCTGGCCGTTCCACCGATATGAAAAGTACGCATGGTGAGCTGGGTGCCGGGCTCACCGATGGACTGGGCGGCGATGATGCCGATTGCTTCACCAATCTCCACCATTCGGCCGTGGGCAAGATCGCGGCCATAGCACTTTATACAAGCTCCGCGCCTGCTCCGACAGGTTAGAACCGAGCGGATAGGGATTCGCTCCAGCCCAGCCTCCTCAATCTTTACTACTGCTGGCTCGTCGATTTCCTCGTTGGCCTTGACCAAGACTTCGCCGGTGATGGGATCCTTTATGTCTTCCAGGACTACGCGACCCAAAATACGTTCACTCAACCTCTGAATAATCTCACCTGCCTCGGTAAGTGCTTCCACCCAGATGCCGTCGATGGTGCCACAGTCTTCCTCGTTGACGATGGAGTCCTGGGCCACGTCAACCAATCTTCGGGTTAGATAGCCGGAGTTAGCAGTCTTCAAGGCTGTATCTGCCAGACCCTTTCTGGCTCCGTGGGTGGAAACGAAGTACTGCAACACGGTGAGACCTTCGCGAAAGTTTGCGGTAATGGGGGTTTCAATAATCTCACCCGATGGCTTTGCCATGAGGCCACGCATACCAGAAAGCTGGCGCATCTGGTCTTTGCTACCCCTAGAGCCTGAGTCGGCCATCATGAAGATGGGATTAAATGAAGGCATCCGCTCAGATTCACCCTCAGGGCCTTCGATATTCTCCGTGGCAATCTCGAGCATCATCTCGCCGGCGATGTCCTCGGTGGCCTTGGCCCAGATATCTACCACCTTGTTGTACTTCTCACCGTCGGTTATGAGACCTTCGTTGTACTGCCTTTCGATCTCACGAATGTTTTCTGTGGCATTCTGGATAATCTTCTGTTTTTCCTTTGGTATAACCATGTCAGAAACAGCAATGGAAACACCCGACTGGGTAGCAAATTTGTACCCCATGTCTTTAATTCGGTCGGCCAGAATCACCGTCCTCTTTACCCCGGCCTGGCGATAGCTATGATCGAAAAGCTCAGCCAAAGCCCGCTTATTCATAACCTTATTTATCAGCTCGAAAGGAAGCTCATCTGGGACGATTTCAGAAAGCAACACCCTGCCAGTAGTAGTATCTACCCGAGTACCGTTCATTCGTACCGAGATGCGGGCATGGAGATCCAACTCCCCCGCATCAAAGGCGCAGCGCACTTCGTCTGCATTGGCAAAGACCTTTTTATCACCTTTGGCAAAGGGTTTTTCTCTGGTCATGTAGTAGATTCCGAGCACTATGTCCTGACTGGGCACAATAATGGGCTCTCCATGGGCCGGGCTCAAGATGTTGTTAGTGCTCATCATCAGTACCCGCGCCTCTATCTGGGCTTCAATGGAAAGTGGTATATGCACGGCCATCTGATCGCCGTCGAAATCGGCATTGAAGGCAGCACAAACCAGGGGATGGATCTGAATGGCCTTACCTTCTATCAGTATGGGTTCGAAAGCCTGGATACCCAGCCGATGCAAGGTTGGAGCGCGATTCAGTAGTACCGGATATTCTTTGACCACCTCATCCAGACAGTCCCAAACCTCGGGCGTTTCTTTCTCAACCATCTTTTTGGCGCTCTTGATAGTGGTGACATAGCCCCGTTCTTCCAGTTTGTTGTAAATAAAGGGTTTGAACAGTTCTAGGGCCATTTTCTTGGGAATGCCACACTGGTGCAGACGCAAATCAGGACCAATGACAATAACAGAACGCCCAGAGTAGTCCACTCGTTTGCCAAGAAGATTTTGGCGAAACCTTCCCTGCTTGCCTTTCAGCATGTCAGAAAGCGACTTCAGGGGTCTCTTGTTGGGACCAGTAATGGTCTTGCCTCGTCGGCCGTTGTCGAACAATACATCCACGGCTTCCTGCAGCATTCGTTTCTCATTACGAATAATGATCTCGGGCGCGTTTAACTCCTGCAAGCGCCGCAGACGGTTATTACGGTTAATCACCCTGCGGTAGAGGTCGTTAAGGTCACTAGTGGCGAAACGCCCACCATCAAGAGGGACAAGGGGACGCAAATCGGGAGGCAGCACCGGGATAACCTCTAGGATCATCCACTCCGGCTGGTTTCCTGAATCCCTGAAGGCGTTAACCACCTTTAGTCTTTTGGCCAACTTCTTCCGTTTGGCAACAGAGTTGGTTTTACTGATCTCCTGCCGTAGCTCACTAGCAAGTTCCTCCAGTTTTATATGAGTCAACAGTTCCTTTACAGCTTCGGCGCCGATTCCAACCCTGAAGCTAGTACCGTACTGTTCGCGTAATTGCCGATACCGCTCTTCACTTAGCAACTCGTGCTTATTCAGGGGTGTATCCCCCGTCTCGATTACAATGTAACTGTCGAAATAAAGAACCTTTTCCAACTCTTTTAGGGTTAAGTCCAGCAGATTACCCACCTTGCTGGGTAAACTCTTGAGAAACCATATATGGGCAACAGGGGCTGCCAGTTCAATGTGGCCCATGCGCTCTCGCCGCACCTTGGATTGAATTACCTCTACGCCACACTTTTCGCAGACCACCCCTCGATGCTTCATCCGTTTGTATTTGCCACAATTACACTCATAGTCCTTTGTTGGCCCGAAGATCTTGGCACAAAAAAGTCCGTCGCGCTCGGGCTTGAAAGTGCGATAATTTATAGTCTCTGGTTTTTTGATCTCTCCGTATGACCATTCCCTGATTTTCTCCGGTGAGGCCAAGGAGATACGAACAGCATTAAAGCTCAAAGGATCTTTGGGACGAACGAAAAGGTTGTACAGTTCTTTCACTGCAACCTCCTTGAGAAGAGTCAACTAGGTTCACCCTCCTCGCTAAATGTAAGATTTATCTATCTGATTCTTCCTACCAAAATCGTTGGCACAGCGCATAGCGCATAGCGCTAAGCGTAAAATCATTGATAAAAGTGACGCTATGCGCCATGCGACTGGTGAAAACGGACACGACTATTTTAATTGTCCACGTCCTCCAGCAGACGCACATCCAAGCCTAGTGCCTGGAGTTCCTTTACTAGAACATTAAAAGATTCCGGCAACCCAGCCTCGAGCGTATTCTCACCTTTGACGATCTTTTCATACATCCGGGTCCTGCCGGCCACGTCGTCGGATTTAACCGTCAAGAATTCCTGTAGGGCATAAGCAGCTCCGTAAGCCTCCATAGCCCAAACTTCCATCTCACCCAATCGCTGCCCACCAAACTGCGCTTTACCGCCCAATGGTTGCTGGGTTACCAGTGAGTAGGGACCAATGGAGCGCGCGTGCAGCTTGTCGTCTACCAAATGGTGCAACTTCATCATGTACATGACCCCAACTGTAACCTTACTGTCGAAGGGATCGCCAGTGCGGCCGTCATAGAGGGTAGCCTGTCCCACTTCGGGAAGTCCACCTTCATCAAGAAACTTCCGGATCTCTTCTTCTTCAGCACCATCAAAAACCGGGCTGGCCAGGTGAAACCCCTCACGGTAGTGGGGTATGAGACTCTTGAGCTCGCTCTCGTCTGCCTCGGCAAAATACTCCTGAAATTCTTCCTTGGAGTGGAGTCGCTTGAGTTTCGCCACTATATCCTCTCGGCTCTTGTACTCTTCAATTAAACGAGACAGTTGTTCACCGATTCCTTTAGCCGCCCAGCCCAGGTGCGTCTCTAAAACTTGGCCCACGTTCATACGGGATGGTACGCCAAGAGGATTTAGGACAATGTCCACCGGGGTGCCATCTTCAAAATATGGCATATCCTCCTCCGGCAGAACCCGGCTAACCACCCCCTTGTTGCCGTGGCGACCAGCCATCTTGTCCCCCACCGACAACTTGCGCTTAACAGCCAGGTAGCTCTTGACCATTTTGATCACCCCTGGCGGCAGCTCGTCACCCTTTTTGAGCTTGGCTATCTTGTCTTCAAAGACCATCTGCACCAGCTCGATCTGTTCGTGGTAGTTTTCCCAGATTGCTCGAATTTGTGCCGCCACCTCTGGTTCCCCCTGAGCCTCAAGTTCCATCCACTGGCCGGGGGGCAGTTGGGTTAGAATGTCTCCGGTAAAGTCGCCGCCTTTCTTGATCAAAGTCTTTTTGCCTTCTTTGACAGGCTTGGCTGTTTTCTTCCCCGCAAGCAAGCGTTCCAGTTTTCTCAGCGCGCTTTTCTTGATTATCTTGATTTCATCACGCTGATCTTTTAGCAACCGAGCTATTTCCTCGTCTTCAATAGACTTGGTACGCTCGTCCTTATCGACGCCCCTGCGGGAAAAGACCTTGGCATCTATAACTATCCCCTCCACACCCGGGGGCACCCTGAGAGAGGTGTCTTTCACATCACCTGCCTTCTCGCCGAAAATTGCCCTGAGCAGCTTCTCTTCAGGGGTAAGTTGGGTTTCACCCTTAGGAGTTACCTTGCCCACCAGTATGTCGCCGGTATTGACTGTAGCGCCAACCCTGATGATCCCACTTTCGTCGAGGTTGCGTAATGCTTCTTCACCTATATTGGGGATGTCGCGGGTGATTTCTTCCTTACCTAGCTTGGTATCCCGCGCCACCAACTCAAACTCTTCAATGTGGACCGAGGTGAAGATGTCCTCTTTAACCACCCTCTCGCTAACCAGAATGGAATCTTCAAAGTTGTATCCGCCCCAACTCATGAAAGCCACAGTTACGTTTCTTCCCAAAGCAAGTTCGCCCGTCTCGGTGGCCGGACCATCCGCGATAATCTGACCCTTTTTTACCTTTTGCCCTGGCCGCACGATGGGCTTCTGATTGAAACAGGTGTTCTGGTTGGAGCGTTGGAACTTAGTTATCTTGTAGATATCCACTGCAGAGGCTAGTGATTCCTCTTCGCCGTTATCCTGAGACGCTCGGACAACAACCCGGGATGCGTCAACGTCTTCCACGATTCCATCTCGCCGCGCAATGATAGTAACGCCTGAATCTTTGGCCACCACTCTTTCAATACCAGTTCCCACCAGCGGAGCCTTGCATCGCAGCAGGGGCACAGCCTGCCGCTGCATATTGGAACCCATCAATGCCCTGTTGGCATCGTCGTTTTCTAGAAATGGGATGAGAGACGCCGCCACGCTTACTAACTGGTTGGGACTAACATCCATGAATTCAACATCATTAGGAGGCACCATGACAAATTCGCCCTCCAGCCGGCAGGAAACCAGATCCCGGACGAATTTATGCTTCTTGTCCAGAGGGGCATTGGCCTGAGCAAATGCATGCTCCTTTTCATCCATGGCACTCAAGTATGCCACTTTGCTGGATACCTTGCCGCCTGCTACCTCCCGATAGGGTGTCTCGATAAAGCCAAACTCGTTTACCCGGGCATAGGTGCTCAAAGATACAATTAGCCCAATGTTGGGGCCTTCCGGAGTCTCTATAGGACATATGCGCCCATAATGAGTAGGATGGACGTCTCGCACCTCGAAACCTGCACGCTCTCTGGTGAGTCCTCCGGGACCGAGGGCGCTGAGTCTCCTCTTATGAGTGATCTCGCTTAGCGGATTGGTCTGGTCCATGAACTGGCTTAACTGGCTAGTACCGAAAAACTCCTTGACCACCGCTGATACCGGCTTGGCATTGATAAGATCGTGGGGCATGAGAGTCTCGATTTCTTGGAGACTCATTCGTTCTTTGATAGCCCTTTCCATTCGAACCAAGCCAATGCGATACTGGTTCTCCAATAGCTCACCAACTGCACGCACTCGCCGGTTACCCAGGTTGTCAATGTCATCCACCGCTCCCTGGCTGTCTTTGATTCTTATCAGCTTTTTGACAGCTCGCAGGATGTCCTCTTTAGTGAGGGTGCGGTGACTGAGCGGCAACTCCTCGGTTCCGAGTTGTTGATTGAGCTTCAAGCGCCCCACTTCTGATAGGTCGTATTGCTCGGGACTGAAGAAAAGATTATTGAAAAAGTCGGCTGCCACCTCGGGAGTGGGAGGATTGCTCGGCCGTAGTTTGCGATAGATCTCAAGAATCGCCGCTTCCGAATCTTCAACCTTATCCATCAAAAGGGTGTTGCGGAAAGAAGGGCTCACATCGGGGCCTTCCATGTGGAGCAAATCTAGATGCTCAACGGAGTGAGCCCTCAAGGTGACCAAGTGCTCTTCACTGATACTTTCGTTACACTGGATGAGCACTTCTCCGGTGGTCTCATCCACCACATCCCGTCCCACCACTCGCCCTACCAGATCTTCATCAGGAAATGGGATTTCGGTAATGGCCAAGTCTTTGAGCTGCTGAATGAGCTTGATTCCAAGCTTTCTACCCTTCTTGGCCAGGACTTTACCGCTTTTGGGATCACTAATATCAAGAGGGGCCCGGGCCCCCAGCATAAAGTCTTCGTCCAGGGGTTTTGCCACTCCATCCTCTTTCAGGTAAACACGCTCGGAGCGGTAAAAGTAACCAAGCAACTCTTCAGGGCTGAAGCCCAATGCTCTGAGTAGTATGGTGACTGGAAACTTGCGCCGACGATCGATGCGGACGTAAAGAATATCTTTCGGATCGAACTCTAGATCGATCCAGGAGCCACGCAAGGGGATGATCCTGGCAGAGTAGAGCAGCTTACCGGTTGAATGGGTCTTGCCCTTGTCGTGGTCGAAAAAGATACCTGGAGAGCGGTGCAACTGACTCACCACCACCCTTTCGGTGCCATTGATGATGAAGGTGCCGTTATCTGTCATCAACGGTATGGTGCCGAAATAAATTTCCTGCTCTTTTATATCCCGGATGTGTTTGGCACCAGTGTCTTTATCAACGTCATAAACAACCAGCCGTACCGTAATTTTTATCGGCGCCTCATAAGTCATGCCACGCTGCAGGCACTCTTCGACATCGTATTTGATGCCCCCGATGGTGTAGCGGACAAACTCGAGGGAGGCCGTCCCGCTAAAATCGCGGATAGGAAAGACCCCTTTGAAGACCCCTTGAAGACCCTTATCGATCCTTTCGTCGGGATCCACTTCCTTTTGCAGAAAACGTTCATAGGA
>JASFKF010000061.1:0-7460 GCA_050118775.1 Syntrophobacterales bacterium | reverse complement strand
AGGAGGCGGACCAGGGGGAGCCACCCTAGCCAGGCTCATAGGGGAAAGCTACAAAGTCTTGTTAGTTGACAAAAGACAGCTTGCAGACTCTCCTGGGACCTTTTCCTCGAGAAAATGCTGCGGAGGGCTCTTGGCCCCAGATGCCCAAAGGATGCTGTCCAAACTGGGCCTGGGTCTGCCCAAAAGCGTTCTGGAAGAGCCTCAACTTTTCGTTGTTAAGGCCACAGATATCCAACGAGGATTAGAAAGCTATTATCAACGTCACTATATCAACATGGACCGGCAAAAATTCGATTGCTGGTTGTTGTCCTTAATTCCGTCAGACGTTGACATAAGGGTAAATTGTCGCCTCAAGTCCTATTCATCAGAAAACAACTTTTTCAAACTCACACTTGGCCAAAATGGCAAAACCTATGTGGAAAGAGCGAGAATCCTGGTGGGAGCTGACGGGGCTATTTCAAAAGTACGTCTCCAGTTGTCAGCAAGAAACCCTTCTCCGAAAAAATATTTCGCCATACAAGAATGGGTCGATGGATACAACAACTTGCCTTACTTCACTTCCCTATTTGATCCGGAAATCACCGATTACTATTGCTGGACCATCCCAAAAGGAGAGCACTTAATAATCGGGGCAGCACTGCACCCAAAGCAAAACATAGCTGAAAAGTTTGATCTACTAAAAAGCAAGCTTAGAGGTTGCGGCTTCGATTTTGGAAGGACAATATGGAGAGAAGGGGCTTTTGTACTCAGACCCGTTAACACCAGACAATTGTTCACCGGCGAAAAGGGAATTGCCTTAATAGGCGAGGCTGCGGGTTGGATAAGTCCTAGTTCTGCAGAAGGCCTCAGCTATGCATTTAGAAGTGCGGTTATGCTTGCAGAAGCCCTGCGTTCAACCCCCGATGGTTTCGAGAAGCGCTACTATGAAAAGACCAGGACACTGAGAAGGAACATTTTTCTGAAAAATCTGAAGTCTCACTTTATTTTCAATCCCACTTTGAGGAGTGCGGTAATGAGATGTGGTCTTCAGAGTGTAAAAATTTACAGGCCATGATCAAAAATACTAACGAAAAATCACTCAATTGGTCTCGAAAATTACATGTACCGTCTCTTCGAGAGTGATCTCACCCACCTCGATTGGCGTTCGGGCTGCCGCCGCCATGGCCTCCATCCTGAAAAGCGGTGCCGGGCCGCGCGGTGTATAGCTGAGCTTTACAATTTTTTTGATTGTTAGTCCGGCTGCTTTAGCCAGATCTGCGGCCATATCTCTGGCTTGTTTCACCGCCTGAACCGCAGCTTCCTTCATTAATTTTTCCTCATCATCAGTACTGAACGTGAGGCTCCCTATACGACTCACTCCCGCCTTTGATGCCTCATCAATAAAAGTCCCAACCTTGTCGATCTCCTTTGTTTCCACTATTACCGTATTCGTCACCCGATAACCTTTAGGTTGAAACCTGTTGTCTTTATCGTATACGGGCGTCAGGGTAAAACCAGATGTCCTTATTTTGACTCTTTGTCCCTGAATATCTTTGAGAGCACTTAACAACTTGTCAGTTTGCTTGGCATTTTCTCGCACCGCCTGCTGCGCCTTTGTACTGTTAGTTTCTACAGCGAATGTCACAGTGGCGACGTTAGGCATGGTCATGACCCGCGCCTTACCCACAACCTCAATTGTTGATGGTTTGGGTTCTTCTTTGGCATAGCTCATTTGAGCAAGGGTCAGGGAAATGTAGATGACACAGGAGAGCAGGACTAATTTTCTCTTCATGGAGAATCTCCTTACAAGCCCGGATGTTTAAGTTAAATATTTCGACACAAGTCTTTACTATCAAAATAACGGCGAGAGTTAAAGTAAAATGAGAAGCCTGTGCTTAGTGGATCATCTCAGGAAAGTCTGATACTGAAACCCTCTCTCCAACATACGAGGGTTCATAAGGTCGCCTGCTTTCAGTGCAATTTCCCTCCCTACCTATTCCATATACACGCTCCTGACCGGAACGGCCCCGGAGGGTAACTAGGCCAAGGTCCTCTGTGGGTAGCAGCCCCTGGACAAGCTCAGCTGTTTGGCAGCACACCACGATCTCACTACTTAGTTTCTTGTTTGCCATGCTGGACAGGCGAAAGGCAGAATTTGTGCTGTCTCCCACCAAGGTCAGGTCAGTAACCCTCCACCCGTAGTGGGACATGGTGACCTTGCCGGTGGTGATCCCCCATCCCAGCCGCAATGACTCCACCGCAGGATTTACCCCGGATAGTTTAGCTCGTATCTGATTTACGGTCTTAGCCTGTTCCACAGCGGTCAAGCAAGCCGCCGCCGCCTGGTCTTTGCACAGGTGGGATCCATGCTCCCAGAAGGCGTAAACTTCGTCTCCGTTGTAGTCTTTAATAGTACCTTTGTGATCATGTACGATGGTGCAGAAAGTTTGGATTATCTCCTTCATTAACTCGTATACCCGGTAAGACTCCGCCATTTGGGAAATACTGCAGAAACCTCTGACATCGGCCACCACATTGGTTACTATGACCTCCCTGGGTGTGACAAGGGTTTGGGTTGACTCCATTTCCTCATCTCTGCCGCCATCTACCCGATATGGACATCGTATGTAGATTTGAGTATCCCCCAGACGCACCACATCGCCATTTTCAAGGGATTTTGTAGATCCTGCTGCCAAGCGAACATTATTCACCCAGGTACCATTTTTACTCAGGTCTCTAATTATTGGCTGAGTACCCGTCAGGTTAATTTCCACATGATCCCTTGACACAGCAGGATGCTTCAAGATGATTCGCCTAGTGTCATCGATGCCTTTACAGATCCGTCCTATAAAGACCCGGTCAACTATGTCGAGGCGACGCATTTTTTTGTTTTCGTCGATCCATTCTAGGTATGGACTTGGCATGGCTTATATCCTCCCCCACTTTCAAGAAAAGAGAGTTGCGTGCATTCTGATTTGTTTATACTGCAGCCACCATGCCAATTATATGGCAAGATACGAGAGTCAGTGTAAATAATTGATATTACTAATTTTTTAATAAAAAAATCTCTGGGGCGGGGGTTGGAAAGAAGAATCTTTAATGGAATAATCGCTAATTGAGTTGGCACGCTTCTATGACATATGTAAAAATATCAAATCTTTTAAAGTTTTATATGCGTAAACTAAGTTGACAGTAAAGTGCCAACTAATTTGGCAGTTACCTCTATTGGACCTTGGAAATCTCTAAACGAACCGTACCGCCGCCAGTAATTTCGCAAGGATCAAGACATTGGACGTAAGCTTCCTTCGAATCTCCACGGGAGAGCCCAATCTCCTTAGCCTCCACGCCTTTGGCTAGAGCCACATAGTACGGAAGGACCGAGGCCAATGAGTGCATGCAGACAATGTCGGTCTCTTCGGGGTCTAGAATGTATCCCTCTATGAGAGTTATTTTGTTGCCTATCTCATAGACAGGGCATTTACCCTTGATTTCCACAACCTTTACGATCAATTTCATTGACCACCCCCAGGTTTTCCGCCCATAGTAACATGAAAAGGGGTCAAATTATTTGAAGTTTTCACAGATGAAATTGGCTGTTATGATTGTTTGCATTCGACTGATTGCCATTACGAGTAAGATTTGAACCCCTGAGGTGAATACCATGTAAAGATTAAATTTCCGGAACATCCGACGTTTGGCAGCCATTACTTTATCTATCTTACTCTTGGGCTACCTGACAAGTTGTGCTTTGGCCTCAAAGACCATCAGACTTTACGAAGGTCCGCAACTGTCCAGTGAGGAGACTGCACAAATTGTCTGCACCGGGGAGAGGATACGGATCAATTCTCTAAATGGCAAAATGAGCCCTGACGGAAAAGGAACTTTTGGCAACGTCAGGATCGAAATTCTACCTGGTGGTTATCAGTTAACCGTGTCTTTTTCCGGGGAGTCCATAGAGATGTATTATGGTAAGGACGGCCGATATAAATACAACATATATTACAGACACGAGTCTGTAAATAATGTGGATATTGCAATAAACGCTGAAGCTGGCCATACTTATCTCGTAACTTCTACCCACGATTTTGAGAAATCCAGATGGGGCGTTATTGTAAGGGATGAAACGGCCGATAAAAGAATTCTCAAAGAAGGGCCTTATTCTCTTAATAAAATCAGAACAGGTGATAATCGGGAGTCCAGGATAAGATATGAGAGTTAAAAACGGCCATCCATCCCTTTCTAGTTAGACTTCTCGCCCATACACGCCATCAATCATTTTTCTTCTTGCTGAGTTGGGGCACTGGTCCAGCTCGGAAGTCAGACATGCTTGGTGTAAGGGCATTTTTTCATCCGGATATCGACAGAGGAAGATTCCATCCACTTCTTCAGACCTACTGCCTAGTGGGATTTCCCTACATTTTATAAGTAGTTTAGTTTTTGCATAGCGACAGCGCGCATCGCTAGCCGGGTATGTTTTAGCAAAACAGTACTTCCTCACAAACAATAGCTCTTCATATAAGTTTTTGTGCCATTTTTTCATTTTTATCACCCTTTCTTGGAGAACTTGTGTGAGGCTCCGCCTTAAATGATTTGCCTAGCATAACCATATCATTTAGGAGGCTCAAACGGCTGTTTGGACTCAATTTGCAGTGCTTCCATAATTGCTAGCCGGTGGCACATGTCACAGAGAAAGTAACCTCCCCAAGGGACAAAGTACTCTCTTCTGCCCTGCTCCACGTAGGAGTAGCTGGCTTCACAATTAGCACACTGCGCCTGAGAGTTAGTTTTCATTTTTAGCTCTTCTTCCTTTCCTTGGATTTACCTTGGAAGACCAGAGGGAAGCAAATTGTGCTCGGTGGATGTTCCCTAGAGAGGAGAATGAGCATAATTTGAGCCAAAACAAGCCAGGTGATTAGGTCCAGGTGGAGATCAGTCTTCTGCGTGCAAGGCCTCAATATGATGGGGATCTATGAGAGCTAGGAGTTCTTCCGGATATTCACTTTCGTTGACTTGGTAAATCCAGGTTTTTTTGCCCTCCACAACCCTTGCATCTTCATAGGTTAACTCTAAACCGTTTCTCAGTATTACTCTAATCTTTTTGCCCATGTGGGTACCACCATATTTATCGGGGGAAAAAATAAACTTTGTTTGAGTGGCCAAATTTCCTTGAATGATCTTATGCGCAACTTTTATGCCAAGTTTTAAACCACGGAGCCTGATTCATTTTCCGCGTCTAAGATATTAATATATAAAGGTATATTTGTGATAAAAAGGCATGGACCGGAGGAGAATCCCCCAGGTCATTTACTGGAACTTGCCAACTAAGTTAGCAACTTTTCTGATGAATAAACAAAAAAGATGTATTTCTAAGATATTAGATAATGCGAACTTGGTTACCAGGTGGCGCCAACTTGGTTGGCAACCAGAGAAAGGGGAAAGGGGTCAAGTCTACGTTTGACTCTTGGATGGGAAACAAGAGTCAAACGTAGACTTGACCCCTTTTTTGACCAGACGAGAGAGAATGACAAGGATGGGGAAGGGTCTGTGCCTGATTAGCCGATTGAGAAAAATCACCACTCCCGAGAGAACAATTGTTCCCAGGTCTCGAAAGGCTCCAAAAAGGACAGATTCAATTACTTCTCTCCAACCGCTGTGTCCATTACTCAAATTTAACTCCAGGGGCCACCAGAATGAAACAGGAGAGGTTGTCAGTAAGGCGTCCGCCACCACATGAGAAAGGATAAGGAGAAAGCAAAGCAGAGGACTTATCCTCGGAATTTTTGACCAGCACCTCCAACCATTGGATGCAATAAAAGCCATAAACAAGGCAAACAAAAAACTGTGAGTCGGACCGCGATGGAAGAAATTGCCATTCCCGTGCACGGCGAGTCCAATTAAAACGTCTATGTCAGGCAAATTGGTGAGGACGATTACAAAGGTGAGGGTTTTCCAGAGACGGTCGCTGTTATTGGCTTTGGAATAGACATCATGGATGGCTAGACCAGCGGCTGTATGTCCCAGGGGTAATGGCATAAAGGAAATCCTTATGATTTAAGATTCCAGATTGCGAATTTGGCATTGCAGATTGGGGTTTTCTTAGTTTCGCCGTGGGTAAATTAAAATCCGAAATCCAAAATCTGCAATCAGCAATCGGGATTGCCACCTCTATAACAATAACCATGCCACTGTCCATTCTTTTAGCAAATAACCTTTTATTACAACTACATAGGCTATTCTTAGATCAGTAATGCAAGAAGGATTTCTGGGAATTTACACCATTTAAGTGGGAAAAGAATTGCTAATTATGGACGTTTTTTTGCTACTCCTCGCCGCCTATTTGGATCAGCAGACGCGGTAGCATATGATACAATTGATACCCAAACGATTTTGCATTTCGGATTGCGGATTTCGGATTTAAGCACCGCGAATCCTGGATATGACGAGATGCCGCAATACTAGATCCCAAATCGGAGGCGTACCATGGCAACGATTAATCTCAGAGACGTCCCAGATGAATTGCACCGGCAAGCAAAGGCCAGAGCAGCAATGGAAGGAGTGTCATTGAAGCAACTAATACTCAGGCTTTTGCAAGAGTACCTGGAAGGAGTCTGCTAGTTACCTAGCATTTCCTTTTTTAGACTCTTTTGGGCGGGCTTATCACATAACCATATACCGAACAAGGCCTGTTTAAAATCAAGTCCTTCTATTCGAGATTTGAACTCACTATTCTTGTATACCTCTAATCCCTTACCGGGCAAATAAATTAAGTCAAAAATATCATCTTCCTCTATCTTTTCTTTAAAAACAGAGATGAATTCTTCTATCTGGATCCTGATAGGTTCTGTGTTACCCTTCGTGGCATTTTCAAAACCTTCTCTGGTTGCATTTTCCATTTTTTTGCTGGTAATCAAGGAAGAGATAATATGAAGCCTAATAGCCATTGGCTCATCACCTTCTATGATCTCCTGCGGATTATTGCTCTTATTTTCAAGATAGAGGCCGCCCACATAGAGATCCATAAAAAACTTGCTGCGCACACCTGCACCGTTCAAGATGAGCTTGCTCTTGGCAACCTCGAGCGATTCGGGCAGGTTAACACCTTCAATCTCTTTAGCGTTGCACACTGGACTCATGATAATAAGGGTCAATATCAGCGGAATTATGTTTTTTCTAAACATTTTACTCTCCCTTTTCCCCTCTTCAGAAAAATCCGGTGTTTTTTCGGGAAGGAGTTCTACCGTTACTTTTTCCTGCCTTCTTCAGCGAGTTCCTTTTCTATTGCAGCCTGGAATCCCGCGAAACTTCTATCCCTCAACAGCCTTCCATTGATAAAGATAGTTGGGATTCCCCGCACCCCAGCGTTTTTCCCTTCCCTTAAATCGTTCTCGACTATTGCATTTATTTCGGGGGCTTTCATATCTTGATCCAACTTCGCCGTATCCAAACCCACTTGCTGGGCGATTTCTTGAATCTTCTCCTCA